>NZ_JBBCQL010000027.1:0-30451 GCF_037149975.1 Chryseobacterium sp. VD8
GCGGCTTCGCCGCCGAAAACCCTATAAAAAAGTTCTGCAGAAATGCAGAACTCTCAAATATTCATTTTTCACTTTATTAGAATAGCGCTCCGGCTACTTTTTTAATATTATCACTCTTCCCCATCGAATAAAAATGCAGAACAGGAACTCCGAATTCCAGCAGTTCTCTGCACTGTGCGATTGCCCATTCGATTCCGATTTGTTTTACGGCTTCGTTGTTTTTGGCATTTTCGACTTCATTTATTAAATCTTCCGGAAGATCAATTTTAAAAATCTGAGGCAAAATCTTTAAATGCTTTTTAGTGGCAATTGGTTTAATTCCCGGAATGATAGGAACCGTGATTCCCATTTCTCTGGCTTTCTGAACAAATTCAATGAATTTTTTATTATCGAAAAACATTTGAGTCACGATATAATCTGCTCCTGCATCCACTTTTTGTTTCAGCCATTTCAGATCATAATTCATGGATGGTGCTTCCATGTGCTTTTCGGGATAACCGGCAACACCGATGCAGAATTTATTATGTTCATCACAAATTTCATCCTGATTATGGAGATATTTTCCTCTTCCCAGATCGTTAATCTGATGAACCAATTCCATTGCGCTTCCGTGACCTCCCTGAGTTGGCTCAAAATACTGATGCCCTTTCATCGCATCGCCTCTGAGTGCCATCACGTTATCAATTCCGAGATACATACAATCTACCAGAAGATATTCTGTTTCTTCTTTGGTAAAACCTCCGCAAAGCAGATGCGGAACGGTATCTACATTATATTTATGTTGAATGGAAGCACAGATTCCCAACGTTCCGGGACGCATTCTGGTGATTCTGCGTTCCATTAATCCGTTTCCTTTGTCGATGTAAATATATTCTTCTCGTGAAGTCGTAACGTCGATGAATGGTGGCTTAAATTCCATTAAAGGGTCAATATTTTTATACAAATCTTCAATCCCAATTCCTTTTTGGGGCGGAACAACTTCAAGAGAGAATAACGTTTTCCCGTTTGCGTTTTTTATATGGTCTGTGATTTTCATTATCTGACTTTTAGAAATTTTAAAGTTTTTTCTTGTTTTTCTAAAATTTTAAGAAAGTATTCACCTTCTTTTAGATTAGAGATATCTATTTCAGATTTCATTTTTATGTTATTCATTATTTTTTTTCCTGAAATATCATAAATATCAATATTATAATCTGAAATACCATCCGAAGATTTAATTTTAAGGATATTATTTTTTATAGGATTTTCAATAATACGAAACTCATTTTCACTCCTTTTGTTATCATTAACCGCTAAAGCCTGTAAATTTTTCAGGTCATTCCAGTTCATACAAATTTTAGGCTGAGATATATAAGCCTTAAATCCATTATAAGTTGCATTATTTTGTGTTAAATAAATTTTGTTTATTGCCAATGAAGAATTAACATCATTTCCTGAGTAGTTTGTATAATGAGGAAGCGGTTCATTTAAGCTTACATCCGGATTAATAAACAATGAAATATTATCATCTGATAAACTTGCGGAATTTTGTGAATATTTAAAAACCAATAAATAGGTTTGATTAAAATTAAGAACCGTAGGAGCCACTTCTGTATCCATTTTTCCAAATCTTATTTGATATCCGTTTCCAGTTCCGGAAGTCATTATTCTAAATACAAGATTATTTCCTGAATGTAATTGAACAAAATCCAATGATGTAATTTGATCTGTTATAATTGCACTTTGCACGTTTAATAAGAAGGCAAAATAGTAGTTTGCTTCTGTTGTAGTTGTGTTATTTGCAAATATTTGTGATGGCGTATTTAGATTAGGAACATAATGTAATGCCTTATTTGTAGTCCCATAATTCAAATAACTCATTGAAAAGTTTTCCACCTGCATATGATTATTGTATGTACTTAAATACGGTACTTCACTCCATCCATATTGTCCTAACAAACTTTGTCCGGCTTGGTAATTTGAAATATCTGCTGAATAAATACTTTGTGCTCTAACAAGATTAGTAAGCATCATTAGAAATAATATTTTTTTCATCTTTTTTTTATCAATTTATGTATTATCATTTTTTGTCTTTAATTATATGATAGAAAAATTAATCTGCCAAATTAGGATTCAACCATTTTCTCGCTTCCTGCAAAGCAATTCCTTTTCTTACCGAATAATCTTTAAGCTGATCTTCGGCAATTTTTCCCAATCCGAAATATTTGGCGTGCGGACTTCCGAAATAATATCCGGAAACTGAAGCAGTCGGGAACATTGCTAAACTTTCCGTCAGGTAAACACCGATATTTTCTTCCACTTTTAGTAAATCCCAGATTGCATGTTTTTCTAAGTGATCCGGACACGCAGGATAACCCGGAGCGGGACGAATTCCTTTATACTTTTCAGCAATTAATTCTTCGTTGGTTAAATTTTCCTGATTGGCATAACCCCAATATTCCGTTCTTACTTTTTTATGTAAAAATTCCGCGTAGGCTTCTGCGAAACGGTCTGCTAAAGCTTTTACCATGATTGCGTTGTAGTCGTCATTCGCTTTTTCGTATTCCTGCGCCAGTTCATCCGTTCCGAAACCGGTTGTTACACAGAAAGCACCCATGTAATCGGTTTTTCCTGAACTTTCAGGGGCAATAAAATCGCTTAACGCCAGATAATCTTTCCCTTTTGAACGCTGAGCCTGCTGTCTCAGGGTGATGAACTTCGTTTTTTGATCGTTGTTTTCATCAAAAATTAAAATATCATCCGTTTCGTTGGAATTGGCTTTGAAAATTCCGAAAATAGCTTTTGCCGTTAATAACTTTTCATCCAAAATTCTTTTTAAAATTACCTGCGCATCTTTGAACAATTCTTTTGCCTGAACTCCTACAACCTCATCTTCTAAAATTTGCGGATATTTGCCGTGAAGATCCCAACTTCTGAAAAAAGGTGACCAGTCGATGAAAGGCAATAATTCTTTCAGATCCTGATTTTCAACAACGGTAATTCCTAACTGATTGGGTGTAAAAATTTCTTCATTTTCCCAGTCGATTTTAAATTTATTCTGTCTGGCTTCTTCAATAGAAACATAGTCTTTTTCTACTTGTCTGTTCAGGAACTTTTCACGGAATTCAGAATATTCGCTTTTCAGATCATCAACGTATTCTTTATTTCGGTCGCCCAATAATGAACTTACCACGTTTACCGCTCTGGAAGCATCATTGACATGAACTACTGCATTTTTATATTTTAAATCGATTTTTACAGCAGTGTGCGCTTTTGATGTCGTTGCACCACCAATTAGTAAAGGGAAATTTAAATTCTGTCTTTCCAGTTCCTGAGCGATGTAAACCATTTCATCCAGACTTGGTGTAATCAGTCCGCTAAGTCCGATCACATCTACTTTCTCTTCAATCGCAGTCTGAATAATTTTTTCAGCAGGAACCATTACGCCAAGATCCACAATTTCGTAGTTGTTACAACCTAAAACAACGCTTACAATATTTTTACCGATATCATGAACATCTCCTTTTACCGTTGCCATTAAAATTTTTCCGTTGGCAGGTTTTGTTCCGTCTTTTTCTGCTTCGATGAATGGCTGTAAGTAAGCCACCGCTTTTTTCATGACCCTTGCAGATTTTACCACCTGCGGTAAAAACATTTTTCCGCTTCCGAACAGATCTCCCACAACGCCCATTCCGGTCATTAAATTAATTTCAATCACATGAAGCGGTTTTTCTGCCTGTAATCTTGCTTCTTCCACATCTTCCTCGATAAAACGGTCGATTCCTTTTACCAAAGCATGGGTGATTCTTTCCTGCAAAGGATGATTTCTCCATTCTAAATCTTCAACCTTTTCTTTCTTAACGGATTTATGCTTTTCAGAATAATCAAGAAGTCTTTCTGTTGCATCTTCTCTTTTATCAAGAATGACGTCTTCAACAAGCTCCAGAAGTTCTTTGTTGATTTCATCATAAACTTCCAGCATCGCAGGATTTACGATTCCCATATTCATTCCTGCCTGAATGGCGTGATACAGGAAAACCGAGTGCATCGCTTCTCTCACCGTATCATTTCCACGGAACGAGAACGAAACATTGGAAACTCCTCCGCTCACAGATGCATACGGAAGATTCTGGCGGACCCATCTTGTTGCTTCAATAAAATCAATAGCATTTCTGCGGTGTTCATCCATTCCCGTTGCCACAGGGAAAATATTTAAGTCGAAAATAATATCTTCTGCAGGGAAATTTAAACGATTCACTAAAATATCATAGGAACGTTTTGAAATTTCGATTCTGCGTTCGTAGGTATCGGCTTGTCCCACCTCATCAAAAGCCATTACGATCACTGCGGCACCGTATCTTTTGATGGCTTTTGCCTGTTTGATGAATTCTTCTTCACCTCCTTTTAAGCTGATGGAATTAACCACACATTTTCCCTGTGCAACCTGCAATCCGGCTTCCAGAATTTCCCATTTTGAAGAGTCGATCATGAGAGGAATTCTTGCGATGTCCGGTTCTGAGGCAATCAGGTTTAAAAATTTAATCATGGAAGCCTTTCCGTCGATCAGTCCATCGTCAAAATTAACGTCGAGAATCTGCGCACCGCCTTCAACCTGATGACGTGCAATATCGAGCGCTTCCCCGAATTTTTCTTCTTTTATTAATCTTAAAAATTTCTTTGAACCGGCAACATTGGTTCTTTCCCCAACGTTAATAAAGTTGCTTTCCGGTGTAATAATCAAAGGCTCAAGCCCCGATAATCTTAAATATTTCATCAATTTATTCTTCTAAAATAAAATATGCATTATTCGCATTTTGCTTCAGCAAATCGACATGTTTGCCCAAAGCGGTAAAAATCGGAAACCGTTTATAGCCGAGATTATGTTCTCTGGCAAACTGTTCGATTTCTTCTGTAATTTCATTATAATAAGCATAACTGTAATTCGGAAAAAGATGGTGGGCAACGTGAAAGTTGAAATTCCCCAAAATATTCCGCACAAACCAGTTATTTTCTTTTAAATCGTTGGTGACTTCAAACTGATGATGAAGCCAACTGAAAGGAAGTCCGTTCTTCTCATCCAGTTTCGGAAAGGCATTATCGGGAAGCGGATGCAAAGGCAACAGGACAAAAAGCGCAAAAATACTCGCTGCAATTACCTGTAAAAACCATGCCCCCAAAGCCAAGCCGAAAGAGACTTTAAAAAACAGAACGGGAACGGCAATCTGATAGAAAAAGTAAAACAGTTTATACGCCACCATTTTAATTTTTTCTTTTACCGGAATCGCTCCCTGCGTTTTCAGAATCACTCTTTCATTATCGAAAAAATCTCTGAAATCGCGGATAAACATCCAATTGAACAGATATAAAGGATAGACCAGAAAGAAAAAGAAATGCTGATATTTCTGAATTCCTTTTGCTTTGATCCACGGAACAATTAATAAAAGTCCGCTTTGCTCAATATCCGTATCCCAACCGTCTACATTCGGATATGCGTGATGGCTTGAGATGTGTCTTTTCTTCCAGATGTAGGAATTGGCTCCCACAAAATCGAAAATCTGTAAAACCAGACTGTTCAGTCTTTTACTTTTAAAAATATTATTGTGAGCAGCTTCGTGAATTAAATTCAGATAAATTAAAACAAGAGAAAGCCCCATTAAAATAAAACTCAAAATGTAAACAGAAGGCTGGTCTGCATTTAAAAGTGCAAAGACATATAAACCAAAATAGACCAAAGGCAGAATAACTGCTTTGATCTGAATATAAATATCCCTGTTTTCGGGAATGGCTTCTACTCTTTGGTTCACTTTTTTTCTGAGTTCATTAAATAATCTGGCATCCTGCGGATCTTTAAAGTAAATAGGTTTTTCCATTATATTTAATTTTGTGTGATAATTAAAGATAATATTAAAAACTGTTCCTTTTTTTTTCTGATTTAATTAAAAAATTCTATTATTTCAGACCAATTCTTTCAATTTTCTTGGTGGATATTGCGAAACCAGATCGGCAATTGCCTTGATATGTTCCGGCGTCGTTCCGCAGCAGCCTCCGATAATATTGATTAATCCTTTTTCCACGTATTCTTTAATCTGTCCTGCCATATCTTCTGGAGTTTCATCATACTTCCCGAAAGCATTTGGTAAACCCGCATTCGGATAAGCTGAGACAGCAAATTCTGAATTATGAGCCAATGTTTCCAGATAAGGCGTCAATTGATTTGCTCCCAAAGCGCAGTTAAATCCTACACTTAAAAGATTTAAATGGGAAACTGAGATCAGAAATGCTTCTGCTGTCTGTCCGCTCAATGTTCTTCCTGAAGCATCCGTGATTGTTCCTGAAACCATGATCGGAATTTTGATATTTCTTTCGTCCTGAAGTTCGTCAATGGCGAAAAGGGCTGCTTTTGCATTCAATGTATCGAAAATGGTTTCTACCAACAGAATGTCTGATCCTCCGTCTAATAAGGCTTCGCATTGCTGTTTGTAAGCAATTCTCAGTTCGTCAAAAGTAATGGCTCTATAGCCGGGATCGTTTACATCGGGGCTTAAGCTTGCCGTTCTGTTGGTTGGACCGATAGAACCTGCCACAAATCTTGGTTTATCCGGATTTTTCGCGGTGTACTCGTCGCAGGCTTTTCTTGCAATTTTTGCAGATTCGTAATTCAGTTCGTAAACCATATCTTCCATGTGATAATCTGCCATGGCAATGGTTGTTCCTGAAAATGTATTGGTTTCGATGATGTCTGCTCCCGCTTCAAGGTATTTTTTGTGAACTTCTTCTATTGCGTGGGGCTGCGTTAAAGACAACAAATCATTGTTTCCTTTTACCGGATGTTCCCAGTTTTTGAAACGTTCGCCACGGTAATCTTCTTCTTCGAATTTATACCGCTGAAGCATGGTTCCCATCGCTCCGTCGAGAATTAAAATTCTTTCGGATAATGCTTTGTATAGTTGTTCTGAATTTTTCATTTTAAAATTTTTATTGAAAATTATTTTGTTAATTCCAGGATTTCTAACATCAACGTAATAACTAAAAATCCTAAGGTGCTTAAATATCCCATAAAAGTAACATAGCTCGTTCTTTTATATTCCTTAAATCCCTTTATATGAATTAAAAAACATGTTATATTGAAAACAATAAAAATAGAGAGTAGTAATTTTTTGTAAAGAAAAATATTCCCTAATATGTACCAATAAAATAATAATCCTATTGCAATATTAAAGCCTGCATATAATTCTATTTTAATTCTTTTCATTTTTATCAACATAAAAAACTAAACACTTAATGCCTGTTTTAAATCTGCAATGATATCTTCCACATTTTCCAGACCTACCGAGCAACGAACCAAACCTGCAGTAATTCCGACTTCGTTTCTTTCTTCATTGGATAATTTGGAGTGCGTTGTAGAAGCGGGATGCGTTACAATGGTTCTTGTATCGCCTAAGTTTGCGGAAAGGGAACACATTTTAATTTTATCTAAAAAGTTTCTTCCGCCTTCAATACCTCCTTTGATTTCGAAGGCAACGATGTTTCCGCCTAATTTCATCTGCTTTTTCGCAATTTCGTAGCTTGGATGAGATTTTAAGAACGGATATTTTACCAGTTCTACATTTGGATGATTTTCAAGAAACTCAGCTACTTTTAAAGCGTTCTCGCAATGTTTTTCTACACGAATGGCTAAAGTTTCCAAGCTTTTTGACAAAACCCAGGCGTTGAAAGGTGACATTGCAGGACCTGTATTTCTGGCGAAAAGATAGATTTCACGAATCAGATCTTCTCTTCCGACCGCAACTCCGCCCAAAACACGACCTTGTCCGTCAATTAATTTGGTTGCGGAATGCACCACAATGTCTGCTCCGTATTTTATCGGTTGTTGCAGATAAGGTGTCGCAAAGCAATTATCCACAATGAAAATTAAGTTGTGTTTCTTCGCAATCTGTCCGAAAAACTCTAAATCCAAAACCTCAATCGCAGGATTGGTAGGTGTTTCCAGATATAAAATTTTCGTGTTGGGCTGAATATATTTTTCTACATTTCCGGCGTCTTCTGCTTTAAAATAGGTTGTTTCAATATTCCATTTCGGGAAATATTTTGTGAACAAAGTATGCGTAGATCCGAAAACGGACTGACAGCTTACAATATGATCTCCTGCATTTAACAAAGTGGCAAATGTGGAGTAAATCGCTGCCATTCCTGTTGCAAAAGCATATCCCGCTTCTGCGCCTTCCATTTTGGCAATTTTATCGGTAAATTCTGTTACGTTCGGATTGGAAAAACGGCTGTATAAATTTTTTGGTTTTTCTTCCGCAAAGCTCGCTCTCATGTCTTCCGCATCCTGAAAAATAAAGCTGGATGTGAGATACAAAGGCGTTGAATGCTCATCAAACTGGGTTCTTTCAGTCTGGGTTCTTATGGCAAAGGTTTCAAAATTTTCGTTTTCCATTTCTATATTTTCCGTAGGTTTTATTTACGGTTATTTTTATTATTTCATTCCATAGGTTTTACCTACGGCTATTAATATTGAACCCTTCGGGTTCACAGGTTCTTTTATTTTGTTTCACTTACTCTTAAAATGTCTCCGAATACGCCTCTTGCCGTAACTATTGCGCCGGCTCCGGCTCCCATGATAACGATTGGGTTTTCTCCGTAACTTTCGGTATAGATTTCGAAGATTGAATCTGAGCCCTTCAGTTGTCCTAATGCGGAAGTTGCCGGAACGGAAATTAATTTCACATCCAGTTCTCCTTTTTCTTTCTGCAAATCTCCGTGAAGATCTCCCACATATCTTAAAACGTGTCCTTCTTCCTGATTTTCTTTGATTTTCTGATATTCCGCATCTAATTCGTCCAGTCTTGAAAGGAATTCTGATTTGGAAACAGAAAGCAGATTTTCAGGAACCAGATTCTGAATTTTGATATCTTCAAATTCGTTGATTAAGTCTAATTCTCTCGCTAAAATCAATAATTTTCTTGCCACATCGTTTCCTGACAAGTCTTCTCTCGGATCGGGTTCTGTATATCCTTTTTCCAACGCTTCATTGATGATGGTGGAAAACTTATCGTCTCTCAAAGAAAAATTATTGAAAACATAGCTTAATGTTCCCGAGAAAACGCCTTTAATTCTGGTAATATTTTCTCCTGAAAGGTGTAGAAGTTTAATGGTGTCGATCAATGGTAAACCTGCTCCCACATTGGTTTCGTAGAGATAGCGTCTGTTGTTTTTGTTCAACGTATATCTTAGTTGACGGTATTCTGAAATCGGAAGGGTGTTGAAAATTTTGTTGGAAGAAACGAGATCGAAGCCGTTTTCTGCCAATGTGTGATAATTTTTCACGAAGTCTTTGCTTGCGGTGTTATCCACAACGATTAAATTTTCAAGCTGATTTTCTTTGGAGAAATTAATCAGTTCCTGAACATCGGAAGGTTTTTCTGCCGTTAAAACCTCATCATTCCAATTGCTGTCGAATCCTTTTTTGTTGAATGCTATTTTTCTAGAATTGGCAACTGCAACAACTTTCAGGTCTATTTTTTTTCGTCTTTTAATTTCTTCCGAAGATTCCAAAACCTGCTGTATTAAAGTTTTCCCTACGTTTCCGTGACCGATAATTGCCAGATGAACGGTTTTCGGTTTTTTGGAAATTTCAGATTCGATGATATTTTTTGCTTTTTCGTCCTGTGAAGATGTCACAACGATATTTACCCGTTTTTCGGCTGCAATCTGGTTCAAAAGCAACGGGAAAACATTATTTCTCGCGAGTTCCGCTAAAACTTTGTTGAAGTCTTCTGCAACAAAACCTAACACCGACACATTATTGATGCTGTATATCTGGGAAACTTTTCCTGATTTTCTTTCTGGTTCAAATTCGTCAATCAGACAATTGACTGCTTTTTCGGAATCGTTTTCATGAACTAAAATGGAGATTCCGTTTTCAATTGCCTGCTGGGAAATTACTCCCACACTGATTCGCGCCAAAGTAAGCGCTTTAAAAATTCGTCCGTCGATCCCGATTTCACCTAAGAAATCTTCTCCTTCAAATTTGATGATGGATCTGTTTTTTAAAAATTTTATTTCTTTAGCATTAATCTTACTCATTTTTCAAAATATTTTTAATGATCGTATTTAATTGTTTATATTCCATTAAGAAGGCATCGTGCCCATGAACTGAGGTGATCTCGTGATAGAAAACATCTTTGTTTTTCTCTTTCAGCTTTTCAAAACACATTCGGATTTCTGAAGCGGGGAAAAATAAATCTGTATCTACAGAGATCATGTGCATTCGCGCCTGAATTTTTTCCAAATGTTCATCATTGGCATTGATGTTCATCAGCAAATGATTCATGAGCTTGTATGATTTTAAACTAAATCTTTCGTTTAAAGCTTTTCCGTGATAAACAAGCCAGTCTTCCGACTCTAATCTCTGCTTTTCTTCACTGTATCTGTTTTGAAATCTGTTATTTAACGATTCAGGTGTTCTGTAGCACAACATTGCATGAATTCTGGCTTTCTGTAAAGGTTCATCGTTTTGATTTAATAAAAATTTCTGAACCAGACACTGTGCATGAAGCCAGTCGTGGGTTTTAAAATCGCAGGCTACCGGGATGAAAATTTCGGCAAGATGTGGCTTTTTTACCAGCATTTCCCAACCGATTCCGCCTCCTAAAGAACCTCCAATAATGGCGTGTAAACTTTTAATATTTAAAATTTCAAGGCCTTTCAAAAATATATTTGCTATATCTGAAGGCGTGAAATCTTCACATTCATCAATAAAAAAATCATCAAATCCGTTTCCGGGAATATTGAAGCACAGAACTGTATATTGTTCGGTATCGATTACCTGATGTTCTCCAATCAGTTGTTTCCACCATCCTTTTTCTCCGGAAACATTTGAATTTCCGGTTAAAGCATGATTCACTAAAATGATCGGGGCAGAAAACAGGTCTTTCCCGAAAAGCTGATAGCTCAACGGGATATTGTATTCCTTTTGGGAATCGGTACGATACGAAAAATTAATATGTTTAAGTTCTGTTTTCAATTCTATTATTTTAATACAATTGAAAATGCCACAGGAAATGGCTGAAAGAACTTCAGTGAGTTATCTGTCCAAAATAATTCTGGTAGAACGTAGCACCTTCATTGCCTGCGCAAAGGGTTGCTAAGGTTTCACAGGGTCTAATCCCTCAACCTTTCTTGATAACATTTTCAATATTTGAATGATCGAATGGTGCAAAGATAAAACTTTTCTTTTAAATATTTATAAAAATTTAACTTAATATGATAAACCCCGATAAACAGAAGGCTTTCAGGGAAATATTAATAATAATTCAAATTTCATGAGTTGGAATTTTTTCGTAAAAAAGCTAACTTCGTAATGAAAAATGATGAAATATGATTGCTGAAAAACAAAGATTACAAGACACAAACTGGAAAAACTGGGGACCTTACGTGAGTAACCGGCAATGGGGAAATGTACGCGAAGACTACAGCCCGAACGGCGACGCATGGAATTTCGCCAACCACAATACCGCAGAAAGCTATGCCTACCGTTGGGGAGAAGAAGGAATAGCCGGAATTTCTGATGCAAAGCAACTCTTCTGTTTTGCGCTCTCCTTTTGGAACAAGAAGGATAAAATGGTGAAAGAACGCTTCTTTGGTTTGAGCAATCCACAGGGAAATCATGGAGAAGACATTAAAGAACTCTTTTATTATCTGGATAATACACCTACGCACAGCTACATGAAAATGGTGTACAAATATCCGATTAATGAATTTCCTTATAATGATCTTCTTTCTGAGAATGCAAAAAGAAGTAAGAAGGAACCCGAATACGAGATTTTTGATACCGGTATTTTCGATAAGGATGAATATTTTGATATTTTCATTGAATATGCAAAGGCTGAACATAATGATATTTTAGTGAGGGTAACTGTCTGCAACAGGAGTAATAAAGATGCTCCGATTATAGTTGCTCCCATGGTATGGTTCAGAAATAACTGGAAATGGGGCTATAATACCTATAAAGGGCAAACCCATGCTTCTCACGAAGGCTGCATCAATATCAGTCATGACAGTATTGCGATTAAAAAGTTCTACTCAAGAAACATTCTTGTAGAAAGCGTTTTCTGTGATAACGAGACCAACAGTCCAAAATTATACGGAACTCCTTATCCTGGAAATACCTATTACAAAGACGGAATCAACGATTACATTACCTATGGAAGCAATACAGTAAATCCTGAAAAGAGAGGAACAAAAGCTTCTTTTTTAATTGATGACGTGATTGAAGCCGGACAGTCAAAAACGTTTGATTTCAGACTGTCGCCCAATGAGCTTGATCGTCCTTTTCATGATTTTGACGAGATATTTAATACAAGAATTGCGGAAGCGAATGAATTTTATGCTGAAATTCAGAATGATGTTACCAATGAGGATGAAAAAAATGTGCAAAGACAGGCTTTTGCAGGACTTCTCTGGAATAAGCAGTTTTATCACTATAATGTCGGCAAATGGCTGAAAGGCGATCCGAATTTTGAAGCTCCGAGAAACTTCAACCATTATGTCCGAAATACAGAGTGGAATCATATGCACAATAAAGACATCATTTCGATGCCTGATAAATGGGAATATCCTTGGTATGCGACATGGGATCTTGCCTTCCATTGTGTTCCGTTTGCCATTATTGATGCTGAATTTGCGAAAGGACAGCTTCTTTTATTAACTAAAGAATGGTATATGCATCCGAACGGACAGCTTCCTGCTTATGAATGGAACCTGAGTGATGTAAACCCGCCCGTTCATGCGTGGTCATGTTTCCGTGTATTTAAAATTGATGAAAAACAAAACGGAAAACCGGATCTTTTATTTTTGGAAAAGGTTTTTCAGAAATTACTATTGAATTTCACATGGTGGGTAAACCGAAAAGATAAAAATGGAAAAAATATTTTCGGAGGCGGTTTTCTAGGGCTTGATAACATCGGGGCTTTTGACCGGAATATGGTGTTAAAAGACGGACAGCATCTGGAGCAGGCGGACGGAACTAGCTGGATGGCAATGTACGCTCTGAATATGATGCGAATTGCCATGGAACTCGCACAATATTATCAGGTGTATGAAGATATGGCGATTAAATTCTTTGAGCATTATCTCTATATTGCCGAAGCCATGGAAAATCTGGGGGAAGGAACAAAAGGGCTATGGAATGAAGAAGACGGCTTTTTCTATGATGTGCTTCAGCTTGGGAACGGCGACAGTGTTTCCCTGAAACTGAGAAGTATTGTGGGATTGATTCCTATGTTTGCTGTGGAAATTATCGATCATCATCTGTTGGATAAAATGCCCAACTTTACCACAAGAATGGATTGGATTCTGAAAAACAAACCTGAACTTACGAAACTTGTTTCGCACTGGGAAGAAGAAGGCCACGGAAGAAAGCATCTGATGAGTATTCTGAGGAAAAACCGTCTGACAAAAGTTCTTACGAGAATGCTTGATGAGAAAGAATTTTTAAGCCAGTACGGAATCCGTGCAATGTCGAAAGTATATGAGGATAATCCTTTCAAATTTTCTGTTCATGGCACCGAAAATATTGTGTATTATACTCCTGCGGAAAGCGACAGCAGAATGTTCGGGGGAAACAGCAACTGGCGTGGTCCGATCTGGTTTCCGATCAATTTTCTGATTGTTGAAAGTTTACAGAGATTCCATTTCTACTACGGAAACAGCTTGAAAGTAGAATTGCCGACGGGAAGCGGTGACAAGAAAAATCTTGATGAGGTCGCTCACGATATCAGCAACAGACTTTGTTCTATATTTTTGAAAGACGAGAATGGAGAACGTGCTTTCAACGGAGGAAATGCGAAGTTTAATTATGATGAAAATTTTAAAGATTACATTACCTTTTTCGAATATTTTCACGGAGACAACGGACGCGGCGTAGGAGCTTCTCACCAGACAGGATGGACGGCAACGGTTGCAAAGCTTTTGAAGCCAAGATTATTGATGTAATGGAGGTTTGATAATAAATTTAAAAGAGGCTGCCCAAACTTTTAGGACAGCCTCTCTTTTTTTATTGAACTTAGCTCAATCTAATCTTTTACACTTTCGCCATTTACAAAAACCTCATACCCTATTTCCACATTCGGTTCTAGTGTTTTGGAAACCGAACAGTATTTTTCGAAAGACAACTGGGCTGCTTTCTGCGCTTTTTTAGGATCAATATTCCCTTCCAGAAAAAACTTAACTTTTATCGATTTGAAAGGTTTTGCATCATCTACAGGAATCCTTTCGCCTTCTACTTCTGCTTTAAAATCTGTAATTTCCTGTCTCTGTTTTTTCAGAATAGAAACAACGTCTATTCCGCTGCATCCCGCAACTGCCATCAGAACACTTTCCATCGGAGAAATGCCTTTTGCGCCGGGTTGTGTTGTATTATCCAAAAGAATTGAATTTCCCTGAGAATTGGTACATTCAAATAAAAAATCGTCGTTGATTCGGTTAAGTGATATTTTCATTTTTAAATTTATTTTTTAGATGTGGTAACCCCGATCATGACTCCGAAGTCTCCATCCTTCTGAATCCATTTCTGTTCGGGGCAATAGGTTCTGGAAACAAAGCCATCGAGGTACAAAGCTTTTGTACAGCCTGATTCTTTAAATACTGAAGCAAAATTATAAAAATTAACCTCTTTTTTAGACATTATAAAAACTATATTTCCATCTTTTAGAATTCCGACTCCATTTCTGATGTTGATATTTTTCGAATCTTTTTTAAATATTGGATTTATCTCTCCGTCAATCAGCAATACAGGTCCGGATTGTGTTGCGTATTTTATTTCAGGATTGTTTCTGAAAGCTTTTGTTTCGACAATTTCAGCTTCATTATTTTTTGTGAGGTAAAATATTCCGTTAGGATGGAGATAAAAATTTCCTTTGCCGGATAAAGTATCTGTTTTATTCAGGATTTTAAAATTTTCAATATACAATCCTTTGGGAAAGTTATTGGGCTCAAACATTCCGCCGTTCATGGCAAATGTTAATTCTTTATTTTCCTGCCCTGTTTTATTCTTTAAATGAGCAATGCTTTTAAGAATTGTTCCGTTATCATCTTTCCAGTAAAAAGCAACATTTTCTATTTTAGGATTCACTTTAAAAATGACAAAATCATCCTCTTGTTTTATTTTCTTGTCGCAGGATAAAAAACAGCAGAGACATACTATGAATAATGCAATTTTTATCATTTATAAATTTGCTTAAATCATTTATGAATTTTGCGGTTCATTTTGAAATGAAATCCCTGTTTAAAAATTACAAAATCCCTCTCGCTTTAATCTCCAGATATTTATTTATGACATCAATGTTCAGATTTTCCGGTAAAGTGTACACTGTGTAAATTCCGTATTTGCGGAGTTCCTGAATGATCAGTTTCTTTTCAAACTCAAATTTTTCAGCGATGATTTCGTCATACACTTCCTGCATACTTTCAGGATTTTTATGAATCAACGTCTGCAATTCTGAATTTTTGAAAAAGACCACAACCAGTAAATGGTTTTTAGCGATTCCGCGAAGGTATTTTAACTGACGGTTTAAGCCATCCAATGTTTCAAAATTCGTAAATAACAGAATTAAACTTCTCTGGTTCAGCGAATATTTAACATCCTGATATAATCTGTTAAAATCACTCTCAAAGAAATCGGTTTTGATGTTATAAAGCGCTTCCGAAATTTTTCTAAGCTGTCCCGATTTATTTTCTGCCGCAATTTTATTTTCTGTTTTTTTCGAAAAAGTCATCATTCCGGCGCGGTCGCCTTTTTTCAGAATGATATGGGATAAAGCCATCGTTGCATTAATGGAATAATCCAAAAGACTCAGCCCTTTGAAAGGCATCTTCATTGTTCGTCCTTTATCAATCAGCATAAAAATACGCTGTGATTTTTCGTCCTGAAACTGATTAACCATCAATCGGTTTGTTTTGGACGTCGCTTTCCAGTTGATCGTTCTGATGTCATCTCCCGGAACATATTCTTTAATCTGCTCAAACTCCATCGTATGTCCCAGTTTACGGATTTTTTTGATTCCGCCCAACAGAAATTCACTCTGCAAAGCCATCAGTTCATATTTTCTTAGATGAATAAATGACGGATAAGCCGGTAAATTGGCATCTTTCTGAAAATTAAACCGTTTTGCGACAAAACCTAAAGGTGAAGAAACATACACATTTAAACTTCCGAAATTATATTCTCCTCTTTCCTTTGGCTCTAAAATGTATTGAAAAAATGTATTTCTTCCCGGTTCAATCTGTTTTTCGATTAAAAAATCTCTCTTCTGAAACTGAAACGGAATCTCGTCAATTACTTTCACACTGATTTTGAAAGCATAGTTGTTTTTAATGTCAACTTTTACTGGATTTTCATCACCATTAGACAATTTTTCGGGCAATATTCTCTGTGCAGAAATTCCTTCTTTCCTGTTGAAAACAAAAAGATAATCCACCATTGCTGCCAAAAAAACCAGAAGCAGAACGATGTGCGCTACCCACATGAGTAACGGAAAGAAAAAAGCGAGAACATACAGAATCCCCACTCCGATGAGCGTGAAGAAAAAGCGTGTATTGAGGTATAAGTTTTTCATGAACAATATTCAGCAGGATATTAGATGAAAGCGATCAACTTTCAACTAACAACCAATTTCTATCTCGGAATCTCTATTCCCTCTAAAATCTGTCTGATAATTTCATCCGCAGTAAGACCTTCCATTTCTCTTTCCGGCGATACGATGACTCTGTGTCTCAGAACGGCGTAACTGGCTTCTTTAATGTCTTCAGGCGTTACGAAATCTCTTCCTCTTAAAGCCGCAAATGCTTTTGATGCGGTTAACAAAGCCAGACTCGCTCTCGGAGAAGCTCCTAAATACAGGAACTGGTTTTCTCTGGTGTTGATGATAATTTTAGCAATGTATTCCATCAGTTGAGATTCCACAATGATTTCTTTTACCAGATGCTGATAATTTTTCAGTTGCTGTGCAGTAATCACTTTATTGACAACTTCTGTTTTATCTTCCTGCTTACTTTCGTGCTGGTTTCTGATGATGGCAATTTCCTGCTCCAGATTCGGATAACCCACATTTATTTTAAACAGAAAACGGTCAAGCTGGGCTTCCGGAAGCCTGTATGTTCCTTCATGCTCGATCGGGTTCTGGGTTGCTACCACAAGGAAAGGTTCTTCCATCGGATAGCGGGTTCCGTCCATCGTGATCTGCCTTTCTTCCATCACTTCAAACAAAGCTGCCTGCGTTTTTGCAGGAGATCGGTTGATCTCGTCAATCAGGATGAAATTAGAAAAAATAGGTCCTTTTTTAAATTCAAATTCAGAATTTTTCACACTGAAAACAGAAGTTCCCAAAATATCGGAAGGCATCAGATCGGGTGTAAACTGAATTCTGCTGAAATCTACATCGATGGTTTTTGCCAGTAATTTTGCCGTGATGGTTTTGGCAACTCCCGGAACACCTTCAATAAGAACGTGACCGTTCGAAAGAAGTGCCGCCAAAAGATGCTCCACCATGTTTTCCTGACCGACGATTACTTTTGCAATTTCGGCTTTTACTTTTTCAAGACTTGTACGAAGTTCAATCATATCGATTCTCGACTGAAACTGATCTTCTTTTTTATCTAAGCTGATAGAAAATTCGTTTTCTATATTTGGGTTTTCAAAGTTTTCCATATCCTATAATTTATTAATAGAACAGTGTATCCAATTACCAATTACATTGAGAATTACCACACTGTTATATTTTCAGATTGTTACATTTATTAAATAATTTCATCCAAAATTTTATTCATTCTCACAAGATCTTCCTTCATTACGTGCGCATAAGGATCCTGCCCTTTTTTAATCAGCCCAATGGCTTCATCAATTATTTCCATCGGTTTTCCGGTTTTCAGATGGAGTTTTTTTGCAAATTCTTCATCCAGTTTCTGGGTATCGATAAGGAGATCCATTCTTACTTTGTTCAGGAAGTATTGTGCTTTTTTCGACATCATATCATGGAAATCGCCTTCCTGAAGATAAAGATTTCCGATACTTTTCACAAAATCCACCGAGTTATTTTTCAGCGGTTCCACAATCGGGACGATGCGCTGTTTTCTTTTGGCATTAAAGAAAATGAACAAAGCCAGACCGCCCAGAAGAACCCACCATGCATACTTTAAAGCTGGGTTTGAAAGGATAAACCTCAGCAAAAACTGGGAAGATTTCGAATTGCTTTCCAGAAACCACAATGTTTCTTTATCATCCAGATAAGAAAAAACATCCTGTGCATATTTTACATTTCCGGGTTTCAGAAGATAGTAATTGGTAATAAAAAGCGGTTCGCAATGAACGTAAAAATAGCCTTCCCCGAATTTTACTTTAATAAAATTTGCCTGATCGTCATTATTTTTTTCCACTGTCTTTCCTAAGACTTCAGATCCCGGTTTAATGAAAGTAAAACCTCTTCCGGATGGAAATTTATCCAGTTTAATGAAATCGTTCTGGTATTTTGTATCGGTAAGTTTTAAAACATTTTCGTCCCGAAAAGAAATCATAGAATCATAATAACCGATGCTGTCGGAAATTTCTTTCGGCATTTCGCTGATAATCAACATCGCGTTGGAACCTTTGGAAACTTCTTCCAGAATTTTATTCCACGATTCTGTATCTACTTCATGCTCGATAACAAGGATATTATGACTGCCTTTTTCTTTATTCTGGGTATAATAATCGTAAGGAGTCTGATCTATTTTTTTAACTTTATTCTTAAAAAGATCTTTGATCTCGTTATTAAAAACATACAATCCGAACGGTGATTTCTGGTAAGTCTTGAAATTCTTCCTCCAATCCGTACTTTCTGTTTTGTTGACTTCAAACAACGCCAGAATAATCATCACCACGACGAAGATTACAGCATATATTTTGAAAGTTTTGTTCATGATAACAATTAATTACGGTTTAAAGGATTGATATTGGTTTTTAAATTTCAGGTAGTTTTCTTCATCAATAGAGAATTCTCCGTACCAGACATAATCGAAAATATAGGCAAGATCGTAAAAACTTTCTTTTAAGTGCGGTGCTTTCAGCTCTGCCGCATAATCTTTATTGGTTTTTTCCGGATTCCAGACGATGAGTTTTTTATCGCTTAATTTTTTTAAGACAAATAAAAACTGATAACGCACTGCCGAACGGAAATCGCCCGATTTTTCAAATTTCAGAATACTTTCCGGGAAATTAATCTCGTGAATATTTTCATGAAGCTCTTCTTCGCGAATATCCACTTTCCGGTTTTTCTTTCCGAAGAATGAAATTCCGCCGTTCCCAATGAGATATTTAATGATGAAATACAGCAGGAAACCGACAAGAACAATCACAAAAAGACGCACTAAAATCCCTGCAAAATTTCCGGATTTTGTAAATACGGTTTCCCCGAAAATACTGTCTAACAATTCCGCGAGCTTCTTCATCAGTTTCTGCCCGAAAGACATTCTGGGTTTTACCGTAGTATAATCGAAATCTTTGTCTTTGTATCTTGAAGGGATGTTGTCTTTAAATTTTTTAGGATAAACAGTGTTTTCCGTTACCGGATTTTTATACAATACAGAATCTGCACGGTACATATTCCTGTAATGTCCCGTTTCTATCGAGTCCAGAAAAACTGTTTCTTCAGGAGGCAGATCGTCCTGCTGCTGAGAAAAAACAGTTCCGAAGCTGAAAAAAAGCAGTAAAAGAAGAAGCCTATTCATTATTTCCTATTGTTTCTATTTCTGCCAGTTCCATTTTCTGATGAAGATCGGTGCGGCTGTCGTAATACATCAATCCTGAATTTACATACAGAACATTCATTAAAATGGTTGAAACCAATGTTGAAAGTCCGTAGATAAAGAATATAACAATTCCGAAATTTCCGGAGAAAGGATTTTGTTCAAAATTCGCATCCGGAGCGGTTGTTGAAAGTTTAAGAATGTATAAAATCATCGGAACTCCGGATAAAAATCCGCTTACAATATAAAAAAGCAGTCCCAAAATAATGGTTGCTCCCCAATATTTCCAGTAGGGAGATTTTTCTCTTCCGTTCGGATAAGAAAACTGGGATCTTACGGCATAACTTAGGCTTTCGAAAAAACCTTTATTTCCGTTAAAATAATCGTAGCAGAGAAAAGTGATAATGCTGAATAAACTCGGCAGGATAAAAAGCAGCAGAAAAATCCCAATGAAAAAAAACACCAACAGATAAGAAAATCCGAAAATAGCTGTTGCAACCGGCATTACCAAAAAGGTAAGCCCGAAATAGGCAATGAAAACTTTTTTAGAATTCACTTTAAAATCACTGATGATATCATCTGTTTTTATTTCTTTCTGCCCTTCCGCAATTCTTTTCATATAAAATACAGGAAAAAGCAGATTAACCGTCATTAAAGCTGTGGAAAGCACAAAAAGTACAATTCCCGCGATGATAATCAGTCCTAAATTATCCTGAAAATACTGTTCAAAATAATAGCTTTGTCCGCTCATATTCGATCCGAAAATGGCACCAAAGAATTCTCTGAATCCTACCACCATCACAACAACGGTTAAAATAAGCAGCAAGCCGTTCAGCAGAATAAAATTTTTAAAATAATTCTTACCGTATAATTTGAAAAAAGCAAAAGTATCGCTGATGAAACTTCCGAAATCTCTTTTTTTATAAAACTGCATCCTGAATCTGGTTATTAATTTTTTTGCTGACAACAGACGGATAAATACAGTAATAAAACCCGATGATTGCCAAAGACCCGAAAATAATAATTAAATTTAAAATTAAAGGCATTTTCAGGGCGTGTCTTGTTACATATCCTTCAATAATTCCTGCACAGATGGTGAAAGGAACGGTACTCAGGAATATTTTAAATGAATCTTTAAATCCGCTCTTGAAAGAATTAAATCTTGACAGTGTTTTCGGAAATAAAATAGAGGCTCCCAGAATAAGACCGCACATGGCTTCCACTACCATCGCAAAGATTTCAAAAACTCCGTGAAGCCAGATTCCTCTTGCGCTGTCCTTCAATGCGCCGTAATCGTAAAAGAAATACTGGAAAGAACCGAGCATCACGCTGTTGTTCAGCAAAGCCCACAACGTTCCTACTCCGCCTGCAATTCCGTAGATGTACAGTCTTGCACCTACTTTTATATTGTTGAAAATAATCCCGATCGTACTTCCCCATGTAGAACCGCTCTGGTAAACTCCTACCGCATTTCCTGCCTTAATGTTTTCGATGGTCTGATTCACATATTCTTCACCCAGAATAACTTTGGCGAAATCTTTATCGTAAATTCCGGAAAGCAGACCGATTAAGGTAAATAATGTAAAGAACAGAAAAGCATATCCCAAATATCTTCTGTATTGGTACACCAGCAAAGGAACTTCGGTTTTGAAGAAATGCAGAAACCTGTTTTCCTCTACCCTTTTGGTTTTATAAATTTTCTGGAAGATCTGTGCCGACAAATGGTTAAGATAAACCGTGGTATTACTTTTCGGGTAATACGTCTGTGCAAAAGAAAGGTCGTTAACGAGGTTGATGTACAGCGAAGAGAGATCATCAGGATTTTTTTTAATTTTCCCCTGAATAACCTGTTCTATTCCCAACCATTTTTCTTTATTTTGTTTAATGAAATAAACTTCTCTCATAATTGTAAGGCTAAAATAATAAAAATAATGTCTCAAATCGCGATAAATACTTCACAAAATGTAAATATTAATTTCAACATTGCGGGTGTTGGAGAAAGACTTCTTGCTTATATTATCGATCTTCTTATTCAAATTGCGTACACCATCGCTATTCTGTATCTTTTTTTCAATATTCTGAATCTGGGATATGTGATGGACGGGCTGGATCAGTGGTCGATTATTGCTATTTACAGCATTCTTCTTTTCCCGACTGCTATTTATCCGCTTGTTCTGGAAAGCCTGATGGAAGGGCAGACTCCGGGAAAGAAAGTCATGAAAATCCGGGTGGTGAAAATCGACGGTTATCAGGCGGGATTCGGAGATTATATGATTCGCTGGGTTTTCAGGATCATTGATATTTCTATTATCGGTCTTATCTCTGCCATTGTTTCCAAAAACAACCAGCGTTTGGGAGATATTGCATCGGGAACCGCCGTTATTTCTTTAAAAAACAACATCAATATTTCGCATACGATTCTGGAAAACATTAAAGAAGATTATGTTCCAACTTTTCCGCAGGTCATTGCTTTAAGCGATAATGATATGAGAATTATTAAAGATAATTATCTGAAAGCTTTACGAGTGGACGACCGACAAATCATCAGCAAACTTTCCGATAAAATTAAAGGAATTCTGAAGCTGGAAGTAGATCCTACCAAAATGACGGAAAGACAGTTCATCGGGGTTGTTATTAAGGATTATAATTATTATACAGGGAAAGATAGTTAGAAAGGCGAATTTGAAATATTTTAAAACCACTCTGCTTATAAAAACTCCCGCAGATTTTAAAGATTTAGCAGAAGATTTTGTAAAAAATATCAAATGCTTATACAAACATTTTATTGATTTGATTTGAAAACTGAATCTAAACGCAAAGGAAAAAGTTTTCACCTCATTAAAGAGAAGCAAAGATACTCCGTCACAGACGGATGATGAAGCGCGCTTCTTAGCAGATGAAATCTGCCTTCACTTTGCTCCCTAAATATATTCATTCTAAAAATAAAAACTTTGCGTTTAGATAATCCTGAGCAAAGTTTGTCATGCTGAAAGCATCTTTACGATCATATTTGATAGATTTCTCCTGTATCGAAATGACAGAGCAGTTTATGAAAGCTCCTGCAAATTTTAAAAATTTAGCGGATGATTCTGAAAAAAATATCAAATGCTTATACAAACATTTTTTTATTGATTTAAAAACTGCAATCTAAACGCAAAGGAAAAAAGTTTTCACCTCATTAAAGAGATGCAAAGATACTCCGTCGCAGACGGATGATGAAGCGCGCTTTTGAGCAGATGAAATCTACCTTCACTTTGCTGCCTAAATATATTCATTCTCAAAAGAAAAACTTTGCGTTTAGATAATCCTGAGCAAAGTTTGTCATGTTGAAAGCATCTCTACTACTATATTAATAGATTTCTCCTTCGTCGAAATGACATAATACTCAAACTAAATTTCAGCATCAATCGTATTTATATCATTCTAAAACTACGTGTATAAAAGAACTGAGCAACCATTGCTAATATCAACAGTACAAAATGCAATACTCTAATTTTGAGTTTATATCTACGGATGATGCAAAGAAAAATAATGTTGATAACGGATGTAAAAAGTATCGCCACATCATGCATATTTTTCACTTCAGAAATATCAAGATCAAAAGCGCAACGCCTTACCGTTCCAAAATTGAACCTGCAAAAGTGAATGAAAAAAGACAACATACACGAGAGGTATAAAATAATAACGTATTCTGAAAAATCTTTTACAAATTGATTTCTTTCTTTACCAATCAGGGCAAAACCTAAATTTATAAACGACAGAAGTAAACAGGACGTTATGGTAAAAAGAATATCATAATTCCCAAAATTCAGAAGATGGTACACCACAAAATACTGAATGGAAATATACAGCGCTCCCACCGATACAGGAAGCCAAAAGAAATGATAAACGAAATAATTTAAATTTGATCTTTCCGGCATATTAGTTTTTAAAGGTATTTTTTGAACGTTTGTGTTTTTTAGCTAACTTGTCAAAAGTAAAAATTAGAAATCAACAAAAAGACTTTTCTTTTTGCGATTTTATTGCGATTTTTCGCAAAAAAATTATCTTTACACTAAACTTTACAGAAATGGAAAAAACAAAACTCATCGAAGCCCGCAAAAGAAGAAACATCAGCCAGGAAAGAATGGCAGACATCCTTTCTATGGATGTTTCCAACTACAACCGAAGAGAGAAAGGAACGGCAAAAATTTCTTTATCGGAATGGCAGAAAATTGCAGAAGTATTGGAAGTTCCTTTCGAAGAGGTTTATGAAAATGAAGAGAGTTTAGTTTTTATTTTTAACGACAATTCTACAGGTAATGGAATTGTTAATACCAATAATTACAACATTCCGCTTTCTTTGTGGGAATCTCAGAAAAAATACATCGATAAACTGGAAGCAGAGATTGAAACACTAAAAGCAGAAATCGCAAAATACAAATAACCTTTCGCGGTGCAGTTTTTGTATTTTACGCTTCATAAAAGTTTAAGTTATGAGATTTGAAAATAATAAATCGGGCAACGGCGGTGTAATTACTTTAAATAATGAAGTAAAAGAAATCGGAAGATTAACGTACACTATTTTCCCCGAAGACAGCAAATTCATTATTTCCTTCGTTCTGGTTCATCCCGAATTTGAAGGTCGCGGAATGGGAAAATATCTGGTAGAAGAAGCCATAAAGTTTGCCCGCGAAAACAACTGGAAAGTCTACCCGCACTGTTCTTACGCGCGATCTGTGATGATGAGAATGAAGGATGTGGAAGATATTTTTTTACAGCGTTAAAACTTCGTTCACCAAGATTTCTTCAATATCATCGGGATAATCTACTTTCAGATGCTGATCGGAATTTACCCAATTCTGTATTTCTTCGAGTTTCAAAACTTTAGAATTCGGAATTCCCATCTTGTCTAAAGCGCAGGCGTTGCATTCCTGCTCATATTGATTATGAATAGGAATTACGAACAGTTTTTTATCCATAAAAAGTGCCTCTGCGGGACTTTCGAAACCTGCATTGCAAAGAATTCCATCGCAGTTTTCAAACGCTTTTAAGTATTGAATTTCATCAATCGGAAAAATTTCAACATTATTTTCCTTAAACTGCAATTTGGAATATTTGGAAAAAACCTTCCATTCTACCGGAATCTGCTTTAAAACTTTAATGATATTTTCATCCGAAAAACTCGGAAGATACACCAGATAAAAGCCTTTTTTGTCGGGATTCAGGTTTCGGATTTTCCTTCTGATCACCGGCTTTTTTATCTGAGGATGATAATTTTCGAAGTGGAAACCAATTCTTCTTTCGCTCGGAACATAATATTTCAGCACCATTTCCCCGAAAAAATCTTTTTTATCCGGTTTCGGCGTTTCTTTAAACAACATGGAAGCCTGATGACTGAGTTCTATCATCGGATGTTTTTTGAATTTACAAGCCCATCCCGTTAAAGGTTCATAATCGTTGATGATTAAATCGTACTGAGAAAGCTCAATTTCGCGAATCGCTTTGAAGGCTTCTAAAAAACTATTGTCTGTAAACGTTTTCCGGTAGGATAAACCGCCTGTTTTATCATAAAGAAGGGAAACGCCTTTATGTTTAAAATTAATATCAAAATCAGCCTTTAACTGCGACTGATGTCCGCTGATAAGTGTATCGACGGAAGCATATTTTTTCAGGATCGGAACGATTTCCTGCGCACGTGCTACGTGTCCGTTTCCGGTTCCCTGAAAGGCGTATAAAATTCTCATTGGCTGAAATTGGTTACTATTTTTAAAAGTTCATCACTATCGATTTCCTGAATTTCCTCTGCGGTATCATCTTTTAAAGAATCTTTATGTTCGTCATAATAAAAAATCTTCCACTCGTTATTATTGTACTCCAGTGCGGAAAGATTTTCGATCCAGTCGCCGGAATTAAGATACGTGCAGGAACCTTTTTTATTAATCACCTCCCGAATCTGCGGCTGATGAATGTGTCCGCAAACTACATAATCGTAATGATTGTCGATGGCAAGTTCGGAGGCTGTAAGTTCAAAATCCCCAATGTATTTTACCGCTTTCTTCACATTGTTTTTAATTTTTTTTGAAAATGAATATTTTTCTTTACCCATTTTCTCCAAAAACCAATTGACAACATTATTAATCACAATTAATAAATCGTAGCCTTTTCCTCCCAGTTTAGCAATCCATTTCGAATGCTGAACAGAGGCATCAAAAACGTCGCCGTGAAAGATCCATGTTTTTTTATTGTCGATGTCTAAACAGATTTTATTACAGACTTTAAGTTTACCCAATTGGAAGTCGGTAAACTTCCGGAACATCTCGTCATGATTTCCGGTAATGTAGAAAACATCTGTGTTTTTTGTGGCAAAGGACAATATTTTTTTGATGACCTTTAAATGGGGTTTAGGGAAGTAAGACTTTTTGAATTGCCAGATATCGATAATATCTCCATTCAAAACTAAAGTTTTAGGCTGAATAGAATTAAGATATCGCAGTAATTCTTTAGCCTTACATCCGTAAGTTCCCAGATGAACATCCGATATAACAACTAATTCGACGTTTCTTTTCATAGTTTTATGCAAAGAAACTACTTGAAAGTTAACTGTATATGAATGTTATATTATTTTTTTAGAGAGTTTCCATCAACTCTTCTGTAATTTCCATGTTGTGATAAACGTTTTGTACATCATCATCATCCTCAAAACGCTCAAGCATTTTCATATTTGCTTTGAACTGCTCTTCGTTTACTTCTTTTGTATTGTTCGGAATTCTCTGAAGTTCTGCGCTTTTTGCCTCGATTCCCAATTCATCTAATTTGTGAGATAATGAACCGAAATCTTCGAAAGCTGTTGTAATCATAACTTCTTCTTCGTCTTTTTCTACGTCTTCTGCTCCGCCGTCAATCATTTCCATTTCGAAATCGTCCCAATCCATTTTAATCTGAGTTAAATCGATCGTGAAAATTCCTTTTCTGTCGAAGATGAAAGCTAATTCTCCATTTTTACCAAGATTACCATCAAACTTATTGAAAATAGCTCTTACATTGGCAACAGTTCTTGTTGTATTGTTTGTCGTACATTCTACGAAAAAAGCAACACCACCTTGTCCGTAACCTTCGTAAGTAATTTCTTCATAATTTTCTGCATCTGCACCACTTGCCTTTTTAATCGCTCTTTCTACGTTATCTTTCGGCATGTTTGCTCCTTTAGCATTCTGGATGCATCTTCTTAATGCAGGATTAGATTCAGGATCCGGACCTCCTGCTTTTACCGCTAATGCAATATCTTTACCTATTTTAGAAAATGTTTTAGCCATTTTGTCCCATCTGGCCATTTTAGAAGCTTTTCTATATTCAAACGCTCTTCCCATTTTATATTTTTAATTTTCAACAAAATTACTTAAAAGTGAACGAAAAAAAAATACCCCCAGAGAACTGGAGGTATTTATATTTAGAAAAATTTAATTATTTTTTCTTTTTAGCCGGAGCTTTTTTCTTAGCTGGAGCTTTTTTCTTGATTACTTTTACCGGAGTTGGATCTTCGTAGTCTCTTTTCTTAAGAGATTCCCACTGAGCCGCATCTTCGATAGCAGTTACAACTACTTTTCTGTCTACTTGTCTTTCAACATCAGAAGCAGTAGCAGGAACTTTAGCTTTAGCTTTACCAACACCAATTGATTTAAGAGCGTTAGCATTAACACCTCTCGCATCTAAAGCAGCAACTACAGCAGCAGCTCTCTCTCTAGATAGTCTCAAGTTGTAAGCTTCAGATCCTTTAGCATCAGTTTGACCTTCTAATAAGTAGTTACCTCCTTCTTTCTTAATGATGTCAGCAGCTCTGTCTAATGCAGGAGTAGATTCAGCTTTAATAGTAGCTTTGTTGAAATCAAAGAAAATGCTGTTAACTTGCTCTTGAATTTCTTTTTCTTTTACTTTAGCAGGCTTAGGACATCCGTTGTATTCTGGAAGACCTGGAACAGTAGGACAAGCATCATCTTTATCTAAGATTCCGTCTCCGTCTGTATCTGGCCAAGGACAACCATTATTTTCAGCAGGACCTGCAACTGTAGGACAAGCATCATCTTTGTCGATTACACCGTCACCATCAGTATCTGGCCAAGGGCATCCGTTGTTTTCAACCGGACCAGCCACATCTGGACATTGATCGTCTTTATCTGGAACTCCGTCACCGTCAGTATCAGGACATCCTTGGAATTCTGGTAAACCTGGTGTATCCGGACATAAATCGTCTTTATCTAAGATACCATCCTTATCTCTATCTCTGTTACCAAATCTAAAGTTCAAAGAAGCTGAAGCTTGCCAGAAGTTAGCAACGTTAGATTTATCTCCCGGAGTTGATACATAATCTCCCTGAATACCTAAACCGAAGTTTTTAGTTAACCAGAAGTTAGCACCTGCACCAGTAGCAACTGTAAAGAAGTTAGCTTTACCGTTTTCGTTTCCGCTATCTCCATTCGCCACAACTTCACCATTAGCATCCGTTCTAGGGAAAGTAAGAGAAGTATAATCGTGTCTTAAATAGTTAGCACCAACTCTTAAATATGGATCAAACCAAGATTCTTCGTTCCAAAGAAGACCTGCAGCCTTCGCCTGGAAACCTAAACCTGTCATCAACATAAACTCTTTACCCATGTTGAATCTTTTGTTCTCAACATTTCCAACAGTAGTCTGCCAGTCGATTACCAAACCTTTACCGATGTTCCTAGCTACAGTAAGTTTTGATAATGGTGGAGTAATAGAGAAGTTGTTCATATTGAACATTGTCTTCGTCAAATTATTAGCAGAGAACGTATTACTGAAATTGGTTCTCTGTGCCAAATGGTTTTCCGCGTGAGCACCAACTCCGATCAACCACGGATTGTTGGTAGTCTGAGCGAACACAGTAGAAGCAACAGTAAGTGCCAATGCTGAAATTCCTAATTTTAGATTTTTCATAGAATTAAATGATTAAATAATTGATAATGCAAAATAAATATAATTTTTCTTTATATACAAAGTTTTTCAGATGATTTTTAACTTTTCTTTAATATTCTGTCGAGGTTTCGTTTATTTTCTCTATCTTTTATGCTCTCCCTTTTATCGAAGAGTTTTTTCCCTCTACCCAGCGCTATGAGAACCTTTGCTTTTCCCCTGTCATTGATATATAACTTAAGAGGTATAACGGTGTTCCCTGCATCCTTTAACTTTTTTTCTAATTTCTGTAACTCTTTTTTGTGCAAGAGCAATTTCCGTTCCCTTTTTGTTTTATGATTGTAAAAAGTTCCTAATTTGTACTCGTCAATCATCATATTAATGATGTACAATTCCCCATCAATAAACTGACAGAACGATTCTGCAATAGATGCTTTTGAAGAACGCAAAGATTTTATTTCCGTACCTGTTAAAACCATTCCCGCTTCGTATTCTTCCAGAATTTCATATTCAAATCTGGCTCTTCGGTTTAATATATTGACTGTTTTTTCAATCTTCATTTTAAAATCCTTTTGTATTTATAAGATGTAAAAATTTAATAAAGTTGCAGGTGAGATTTATCTTTTCTGAATTTTTTTTTCTGCGTTTTATTAATTTAATGAATGAAATATATAAAAAATACCCCACATTTAAAAACCTGACTATTACAATATTGCGAAATACCCAAATTCTTTTCGTATTTTTGCGCCAAATTTACAAAACTATATGTTAACAGTATCTAACTTATCTTTACAATTCGGGAAAAGAGTTCTTTTTGACGAGGTAAACATTATGTTTACGAAAGGAAACTGCTACGGAATTATCGGAGCAAATGGTGCAGGAAAGTCTACATTTCTTAAAATATTAACAGGAAAGCAGGACCCGACAACAGGACACGTATCTTTGGAACCTGGAAAAAGAATGTCTGTTCTGGAGCAGGATCACTTTGCGTATGATCAATTTACTGTGCTTGAAGCGGTTTTGAGAGGTAACAAGAAATTATTCGAGATAAAGGAAGAGATGGACGCGCTTTATGCGAAGGAAGACTTCTCTGATGAAGACGGTATTAAAGCCGGAGAATTAGGTGTAATCTACGATGAAATGGGAGGATGGACTGCAGAATCTGATGCACAGACCATGCTTTCCAACGTAGGTATTAAAGATGATATGCACTGGCAAATGATGAGCGAACTTGAGAACAAAGATAAAGTTAAGGTTCTTTTGGCTCAGGCGCTTTTCGGAAATCCGGATGTACTTATTCTGGATGAGCCTACGAACGACCTTGACATCGATACGATCTCTTGGCTAGAAGATTTCTTAGCAGATTACGAAAACACAGTAATTGTTGTATCTCACGACCGTCACTTCTTAGACACAGTTTGTACGCACATCGGTGACTTAGATTACGCTAAATTAAATCTTTACACCGGTAACTACTCTTTCTGGTATCAGGCTTCACAGTTGGCAACGAGACAAAGAGCTCAGGCAAACAAAAAAGCGGAGGAAAAGAAGAAAGAACTTCAGGACTTCATCGCAAGATTTAGCTCGAACGTTGCAAAGGCTAAACAGGCAACTGCAAGAAAGAAAATGATCGATAAATTAAACATCGATGATATTAAACCGTCTTCAAGAAGATACCCTGCCATTATTTTCGAAATGGAAAGAGAAGCGGGAGATCAGATTTTGGATGTAAAAAGTCTTGAAAAAACAAAAGACGGAGAATTATTATTCTCAAACATCG
>NZ_JBBCQL010000028.1:0-29510 GCF_037149975.1 Chryseobacterium sp. VD8
GCAACTGGTATTCCCTGATCTTTCAGGACAGAAATGGAGTAGGAAGGGTTCCTATTTTGATGCCTGTAAAATGGGAGAACGACTGGCCAATTTTGGGCGATAACGGAAAAGTACCTTTCACGGGTGAAGTTCCGCTTCCGACATTTAAACCAAAAAATCATCTGGTAGAAAGTGACGAATTTTCAGGTAAAAAAATGAAAATACAATGGCAGTGGAATCATAATCCTGTCAATTCAGCATGGTCTTTATCCGAAAGAAAAGGCTTCCTAAGGTTGAAAACAAGCAGAGTAGTAGATAATTTGTACCTCGCTCCAAACACCTTAACACAGAGAATGGAAGGTCCTAAATCCAGTGGCATCGTTTCTTTAAATGTAAAAGGAATGAAAGATGGTGATGTTACAGGTTTCAGTGCTTTCAACGGGGACTCCGGCATTCTGTCTGTCATAATGGAAGGTGGTAAAAAATTTATTGTTTTTTCATCCGATGCAGTCAGTTTAGATAACAAGACCAAGGCAGTTATGAGCGTTAAAAAAGAAGAGAAAAAGCGTATTCCCCTGAATTCCGATACCGTTTATTTTAGAATTGATGCCGATTTCAACCTCGGAAAAGATCTGGCAGATTTCTATTACAGTACCGATCAGAAAAACTGGACCGAAATGGAAAAAGGATACAAAATGATTTTCGATTACCGAAGATTTTTTATGGGTTCCAAGTTTGCAATTTTCAATTATGCAACCAGAAATCTGGGCGGTTTTGTAGATGTTGATTTTTTCAGAGTCAATACTATTTCAGAGTAATGAATGTGGGATTATTTTTTGGGTAGCTTATCCGTCTTCCACTCCCGCTTTTTTATTCGTCGTTTCTCCTCACAAAAAGAGCTCCGTTCAAGCCGGGCTACGAGAGATTCGCTGTTTAAAAAGAGATATGAGCTCCGTAGGAGCATTCTGTTAATAGAAAAAGTTGCGTCACCCAAACAAAGCCTCGTAGAGACTAACTGTTAATAAAAACAGACGATAAAATTTAAAAAAACAAATCCATTTGCAAGAATAATTTTTTTATCAAAATAAATAAGTGTAAAACTTACAAATAAAAATCATGAACAGATCCATCATATTAACAGTCACTTTCATGTTATCAGGAGTATTTTTTTCTGCACAAACTCTCGATAAACAGGCACCACAGGGTTTTGATATAGAAAATCCTACAATTTCTCACGGAAAAATCGATACGGTTCAATATCTCTCAAAAACGGTAGGAACGACCAGAAAAGCCCTGATTTACACACCACCCGGATTCAAAAAAGGCAATAAATACCCTGTTCTTTATCTCCTTCACGGTATTGGCGGAGACGAAAAAGAATGGTTCAGTCAGGGAAAACCAAATGTTATTCTCGACAATCTCTACGCACAGGAAAAACTGCAGCCGATGATTGTTGTTTTACCTAACGGAAGAGCAATGAAGAATGACAGAGCAACAGGAAATATTATGGCTCCGGATAAAGTAGAAGCCTTTACAACTTTCGAAAAAGATCTGCTGAATGATCTGATTCCCTTTGTAGAAAAAAAATATCCTGTTAAAAAAGACAGAGAAAGCAGGGCTTTGGCAGGGCTTTCAATGGGAGGCGGACAAACACAGAATTTTGCCTTCGGAAATATGGATAAATTTGCATGGTTAGGTGCATTTTCTTCAGCGCCCAATACAAAAGAACCTGGTCAGCTTTTACCCAATCCGCAGGATGCCCTGAAGCTAAAACTTATTTTTATTTCCTGTGGCGATGCGGACGGACTGATGCCTTTCAGTAAAAGAACCAGCGACTATCTCAACAAAAACAAAATCCCCCATATTTTTTACATCGAACCGGGCGGTCACGACTTCAAGGTCTGGAAAAACGATTTATATATTTTTTCACAGCTATTATTCAAGCCTGTCGACAAATCTGAGTTCAGTAATTTTACGGTTTTAGGAACACCCGCAGCAACCAATATCAGAAATGCGCAGTATCCTCAAATCCTTCCAGACGGAAGAGTGATGTTTAAAATCAAAGCTCCGGAAGCACAAAAAGTACAGATCGATCTGGGAAAAAAATATGACCTGAAAAAAGATCCCGATGGATTCTGGACAGGCACAACAGATCCTCAAAGCGGAAGTTTTCATTACTATTCCCTGCTGATTGACGGAGTAGCGGTTGCAGATCCCTCCAGCGAAACATTTTACGGAATGGGAAGATACGCCAGCGGAATCGATATTCCTTTTGAAGGAGATGATTTTTATGCTTTAAAAGACGTTCCTCACGGGGGCATTCACATTAAAAATTTTTATTCCAAAGTCACCAATTCATGGAGAAGAGTCTTCATTTACACACCGCCGGGTTACGACCAGAATTCCTCCGAATCTTATCCCGCACTGTATATTTTACATGGCGGAGGCGAAGATGAAAGCGGTTGGGCAAAACAGGGCAAAGCCAATCTTATTCTGGATAATCTGATTGCAGAAGGAAAAGCAAAAAAAATGATTATCGTTATGCCCGATTCCAATATCGGACAGGCAGGAATCCGAAATTTTGGCGAACGCAATCTTCAGCTCTTTGAAAGAGAGCTGAAAGAATCTGTCATTCCGTTTGCCGAAACCAATTACAGAATTAAAAAAGGCAAAGAAAATCGAGCTTTGGCAGGACTTTCTATGGGTGGAATCTATACATTATATACTGGAATTCAGAATTCCGAGATGTTCTCAGGTTTGGGCGTTTTCAGTTCAGGATATATGCTGCCTGCGCTTCAAAACGTTGCCGACAAACAGTATAAATTTTTAACGGAACATAAATCTGCCTTTTCATCCAATATCAGAAATTTTTGGATTTCAATGGGCGGAAAAGACGATATCGCCTATGAAAACGGTCAGAAAATGCTGAAAGAACTGGATAAAATCGGAATTAAATATTCTTATACAGATTATCCTGGAGGTCATACATGGCCGGTTTGGAGAAACAGTCTCTGTGAGTTTGCGCAAGGGCTTTTTAAAGAGTAAAATAGTATCCAAAGTCATTAAAATATGAAAACAATAATACTCAATCTCTGTCTGCTAGTCTTTTCGGGAATATTATATTCGCAGAATCCTATTATTCAGACCAACTATACCGCCGATCCGGCTCCGATGGTGTACAATGACAGGCTTTATGTTTACACAACCCATGATGAAGATGATTCTACATGGTTTACGATGAATGACTGGAGAGTTTATTCCACCAACGATATGGTGAACTGGACAGATCATGGAACCATTCTCTCCTACAGCGATTTCGACTGGGCAAAACGGGATGCGTGGGCAGCACAGTGTGTCGAAAGAAACGGGAAATTTTTTATGTACGTTCCGATGTGGTCTAAAACCAATAATAAAGGAGCGATTGGTGTTGCGGTGGGAGAGAGTCCTTTCGGACCGTTTCATGATCCGCTTGGAAAACCTCTTGTGCAAAGCGAATGGGGAGATATCGATCCAACGGTTTTTATTGATGACAACGGACAGGCGCATATGTACTGGGGAAATCCAAAACTCAAATATGTAAAACTGAATCAGGACATGATTTCTTACTCCGGCGAGATTGTTGAAGTTCCCATGACAGCAGAATCTTTCGGAAAAAGAGACGGAAAAGAAAATCCTGAAAGACCGACAAAATATGAAGAAGGACCTTGGTTATATAAAAGAAAAGATCTGTATTATCTCTTCTGGCCGGGCGGTCCGCTTCCGGAATTCATAGGCTACTCCACAAGCAAAAGCACAAAAGGACCATGGAAATATGGCGGAATTGTAATGCCAACCGAAGGGAAATCGTTTACCAATCATCCCGGAATCATTGATTTCAGAGGAAAAACCTATTTCTTTTATCACAACGGCGCTTTGCCGGGAGGAAGCGGATTTACAAGATCCGTAAGTGTGGAGGAACTCAGTTTTAATAAAGACGGCTCGGTTGTCCCCATCAAAATGACGAATGGAATTTCCAAAGCCATTGCAGCCATTAATCCTTACTCATTTAATCAGGCGGAAACAATTGCATGGTCAGAAAATGTGAAATCTTATCAGAACAAAGCAGCAGGCGTTTTTATCAAAGCAAAAAAAAGCGGCGCTTACACCAGTGTGAAAAATGTAGATTTTGGCAGAAAAGGTGCCGCTGCATTTTCAGCAAGAGTGGGGACAACACATAACAGTGACGTTACAATGGATGTTCGTCTGGACGGTATTAACGGATCATTGGTGACCACAGTAAAAGTTCCTTTAACCGGCGGAGACAACCGTTGGGAAACTGTGAAAACAGAACTGAAGGAAAAAATTACCGGCGTTCATGATGTGTACTTTGTATTTAATGGAAAAGCACCTAAAGATATTATGTTTTTCGATTATTGGACTTTTCTTGAAAATAACTGATTATGATTAAAATATCCTACCTCTTTATATGGGTGTTGTTCCTCACCGGAATTTCAGGTTTTGCACAGGTCGCAGAAATCTCAAGTCCCGATGGAAAATTAAAATTAAATGTCTTTGCTGAAAACGGAAAAGCTCTTTACAATCTTAGTTTTCAGGGAAAAATAATGTTGGAAAAATCACCTTTAGGTCTGATTATCAATGAATCTGATTTTTCTGAAAATTTGAAATTCGTTGACAGCAAAAAAGATAAAATTTCTAAAAACTATACCAACGAGAAAATCAAGAAATCACAAGTCAGTTATACCGCAAATACTTTGACAGTCAATTTTACCAATGCAGATAACTTTAATATTGGGATTGAGTTTCAGGTGAGCAATAACAATCTGGCTTTTAGATATGAAATTCAGCCGATGAAAGACCATTTAAGTGCGGTCGTACAGTCAGAAACTACAGGTTACAAATTTCCGGCTCAAACCACAACTTTCCTTTCTCCAATGATGAAGCCGATGACAGGTTTTGCCAGAACTGCTCCAAGCTACGAAAGTGGATATAAAGCTGATGCAGAATTAGGAATAAAATCCGATTATGGCTACGTTTTTCCGGGATTGTTTCATGTCGGAAAGGATGGATGGATTTTATTGTCTGAAACTGGTGTAAACAGTCTCTACTGCGCTTCTCATTTGGATACAACCCTGGAAAAAAATCTTTATCAGGTTGCTTACCCTAATAAAGCTGAAAACAATGGATTTGGAAGTACAGGAGCATCCATTTCACTTCCGGGAAAAACGCCATGGAGAACCATCACCATTGGCGATTCTTTAAAACCGATTGTGGAAACCACGATTCCTTTTGATGTTGTGGAACAGATGTACGAACCCTCACAGAAATATACCTTCGGAAAATCAACTTGGAGCTGGATTTTATGGCAGGACAACAGTATGAATTACGAAGATCAAAGTCTTTTTATCAATTTAGCATTAGAAATGGGGTATGAATACATTCTGATTGATGCACTTTGGGACAAAAACATTGGCAGAGAAAGAATGAAAGACCTCATTCAATATGCAAAATCTAAGAACGTAAATGTCTTACTATGGTACAATTCCAACGGTGCTTCCAATGATGCGCCAATGGGACCGAGAAACAAAATGAGTTCCTCTATAGAACGCAAAAAAGAAATGAAATGGCTGAAAGAAGCAGGTGTACAAGGGCTGAAAGTCGATTTTTTCGGTGGAGATAAACAGGAAACAATGCGCCTTTATGAAGACATCCTTTCCGATGCCAATGATTTTGGGTTAAAGATTATTTTTCACGGAGCAACATTACCGAGAGGCTGGGAAGTAATGTACCCGAATTATGCAGGAAGCGAAGCTGTTTTAGCTTCGGAAATGCTTTATTTTTCAGAAGACGTCCGCAAACAGGAAGCTTTTTTCGCAACATTACATCCATTCATCAGAAATACGGTCGGAAGTATGGAGTTTGGCGGGACTTTTCTCAATAAATATTTAACGAAATCCAATAAAGACAAAAATAAAAGATACACAACAGACGGTTTTCAGTTGGCAACGGCGGTTCTGTTTCAGAATCCGGTTCAGATGTTTGGAGTAACACCGAACAATCTGAACGATGTCCCAAAATTTCAGCTTGATTTTATGAAGAAGATCCCGACACTTTGGGATGAAACGGTTTTTGTAGACGGTTATCCCGGGAAATACTCTGTGATCGCAAGAAGACATCAGAATCAATGGTATGTTGCGGGAATTAATGCAGAAAAAACGGTAAAAAAATTGAAAATCAGTCTCCCTGTGTTCGCCGGAAAAACGGTAAAATTCATTAATGACAATGCTCAGGGAAATTCATCAGAAAAAGAAATAAAAGTGAGTAAAAAAGGTGATTTCACTGTGGAAATTCAGCCAAACGGAGGATTTGTTTTGAGAAATTAATTGGTTTTGGGCAGCTTTTTCCGCCTTCCACTCCCGCTTTTTTGCCTCCGCTTTGCTGCGGCAAAAAGAGCTCCGTTCAAGTCGGGCTGCGAGAGATTCGCTGTTCTCAAAGAATCCGAAGGATTCAATATCAATAGCCATAGGTGCAAACCTATGTAAAGAAATACGAATAAGTCCGAACCCTGAAAGGGTTCAATTCGATAAGCCATTCAAATTTTATTTAAATAGAAAATAAAAGATTATGAATCAGATAAAAATATTTTTTCTCGTCATGGTATTCGGATGCTGTTTACAACTCAATGCAACAGAACCGTTCATCAGCAAAGAAAAAAATGCGGAAACAATTGTATTAAAAGAAAGATCTGTGAGTCTTTCCATTTTTACCAATGCTGGAATTGACAACGGAATTTTGAGAGCCGTAAAAAACCTGCAGTCCGATTTTCAAAAGGTAACGGGAGCTCAGTCAATTATTTTAAATCAGATTTCAGGAATGAATTCTCCGTTGATTATCATCGGGACAGTCGGAACAAAATCTGTAATTGATGATCTCATTAAACAGAAAAAAATTGATGGAAAATCTTTAACCGGAAAAAATGAAAAATACATCATTCAGAATGTAAGCCATCCATTTCCCGGCGTTTCTGAAGCAATCGTCATTGCCGGAAGCGACAAAAGAGGAACCATTTACGGTATTTACGAAATATCTCAGCAAATAGGAGTTTCACCTTGGTATTACTGGGCAGATGTTCCGGTCGATAAAAAGGAAAACTTATATTTTAAAAAAGGAATATATACAGATGGAGAACCCGCAGTAGAATACCGAGGAATTTTCCTGAATGACGAAGAACCTTCGTTGGGAGGATGGGCGAGAACAACTTTCGGAGGAATCAATTCTAAATTTTACGAGAAAGTTTTTGAGCTGATTTTAAGGCTGAAAGGCAATTACATCTGGCCAGCCATGTGGGGAAAAGCTTTCTATGACGATGATCCTTTGAACGGACCTTTAGCCGATGAAATGGGAATTATTATGGGAACTTCACACCACGAACCGATGGCTCAGGCTCAGACCGATTGGCATCGGTACATTAAGAAAAATAATTTACCGAATGTCTGGGATTATTCGAAAAATGAAAAAGTTTTGCAGGAATTCTGGAAATTGGGGCTTGAAAGAAGCAAAAACTGGGAAAAATTAGTCACAGTAGGAATGCGCGGCGACGGTGATGAAGCGATGGGAGAGGGAACCAATATCTCTCTTTTGGAAAAAGTAGTGAAAGACCAAAGAAAAATCATCGCTGAGGTGACAGGAAAAAGAGTCGACAAAACACCGCAGGTTTGGGCTTTGTACAAGGAAGTTCAGGAGTATTACGACAAAGGAATGCGGGTTCCGGATGATGTAATTCTATTATTCTGTGATGATAACTGGGGAAATGTGAGAAAACTTCCGGATCTTTCAAAACCTTTGCACAAAGGCGGTTATGGAATGTATTACCACTTTGATTATGTGGGCGGACCGAGAAATTCAAAATGGATTAATATCAGTCCGATTCAAAGAGTTTGGGAACAGATGAATCTTTCCTACGAACATAAAGTGGATAAAGTTTGGGTGGTAAATGTAGGAGATTTGAAGCCAATGGAATTTCCCATCAGTTTTTTCCTTGAAATGGCATGGAATCCGCAGCAGTTCAATTCAAAAAATCTTTTAAAATATACCGAAAAATGGGCAGCACAGCAGTTTGGCGAAAAACACGCCAAAGAAATTGCGGGAATGATTAATCTGTATGCAAAATACAACCGTCGCGTTACACCGGAAACACTGGACAGCAAAACATACAGTCTGGAAAACTACCATGAATTCGAAACTGTTTTAAATGATTACAGAGCATTGGCTGTTGATGCATTGCGCCTGAAAGAACAGATCCCTGCAGAATATCAGGATGCCTATTATCAGCTGGTTCTTTATCCCATTGATGCATGCAGTAATTTGTATGAAATGTATTATGCTGTTGCCAAAAACAAGGAATTGGCTGCCAGATATGATTTAAAAGCAAATTATTTTGCGGACAAGGTAAAAGAATGCTTTGAAAGAAATGCATATCTGGATCATAAATACAACAATGAAATTGCCAGCGGGAAATGGAAACACATGATGGATCAGATGAGAATAGGATACAAAACTTGGGCAGACGGAAAAGAAAATATAATGCCTGAAGTAACCTATGTATATGATGATAACGCTTCCAAAGAAAAAATATTTCAGGAGAAAAACGGCTATATTTCAATAGAAGCGGAAAATTTTGCGAGAACCAGCCATTCAGACCGAATTCATTGGGAAGTGATTCCGGATTTTGGGAAAACTAAATCCGGCGTAACCACTTTTCCGCAGAATGTCTATCCAGATCCTGATGAAAATATTTATCTGGAATATGATATGAATTTTGAATCCAAAGGCGAATTCGAAGTCCAGTTGTTATTGGCGCCGACTTTGAATTTTAATCACAATAAAGGATTGCGTTATGAGATTTCCTTTGATGGCGGAACGCCGCAGATTGTCAATTTCAATGGTCATTACAGAGGCGAATTAGGCAGATGGCAGTCCGAACATATCATAAAGTCCGCAACGAAACACCAGATTTCCCAGCCCAGAAAACATACGCTGCGATTCCGTGTTTTGGAGCCTGGGATCGTTCTGGAAAAAATATTAATCAATACAGGAGGTTTACAGCCTTCTTATCTAGGGGCACCCGAAAGTGAAATTCTTCACTGAAAATCAGCAAATAGTAATAACAATCAATGCTTTGCTTATGAAACATTAATCTAATTTATCATTCTCTTTCTTTAAATATTGTTTTCATCAAATACAGGACAAGGAAAACAGCAGAAGCTTTGTAACAAAACTTTATTTAAACCCGCTGCCTGATACAGTTCAGGGAATTTTCTTGATGGTTTTTCAATAATAAACCGTCTTGAAGGGGATTGTATATTCCATACTTTACTGAAAAATGATCAAAATTAAAACTAGAACATTATGAAAAAACGTTTAAACTTTTTAGCAATTCAATCTATTTTTCTGCTTGTTAGCTGTTTTTTTTACGGACAGCTTACCACCGTTAAAATCGATAAAAATACCTCGTACCAGAAAATAAAAGGATTCGGAGGATTTGTCTGCAGTCCGCAGTTCGCTTACAATCACATGACGACTTCCGAAATTCAGATGCTTTGGGGAACAGGAAGTGAAGGAGGCTATAATATCATGAGGCTGTATATTCCGGAAGACAGCAGCAACTGGAGTGCTGTATTACCAACGGCACAATTGGCAAAATCAATGGGGCTTACTATTTTCGCAAGTCCGTGGACAATGCCCGCAGCCTGGAAAACCAATAACCATGTGAATGCCGTGTATACAGATGCCAATGGAGTACAGCAGATCGGATATTTAAAGCCTGAAAATTATCAGGATTATGCATTGTATCTCAACAGTTTCGTTACCTATTTACAAACAAATGGAGTGGATCTGGATTATATCTCCATTCAGAATGAACCAGACGAAATGGCTCAATATCAGGGATGTATCTGGACTCCGACTCAGATAGCTACTTTTGTAAAAGATTACGGACATCTTATCAACTGCAAAGTGATTGCACCGGAAAGTGTAGGTTTTACCGATAATTTTGCCAATGCAATGCTGAATACTGCTACAATGGCTAATTTCGAAGTTTACGGAGGGCATCAGTACGGATTAATGCAGTCGGCTTACAAACAGTTCCAGAATTACAATAAAGAAATCTGGCAGACAGAATATCTGATTAATTGGAACTCCGGCAGCCAGACTCCGCGTGATTTTAGCTGGAACCTTGATGCTTTTAACTTTGCTTCAAGCATCAATAATTCCATGCTCGGTAATATCAATGCGTGGATTCATTATGCTTCAAAAAGATATTACGGGTTAATGGGCGACGGAACTTACGGAACACCAACAGGAGTAATGTCTAAAAGAGGCTATATTCTGTCCCATTATGCAAAATATGTAACGGGAAAAACAAGAATTGATGCCAAATGGGACGATAAAACCGGAGCTTTACAGGGATCTTCCTATATTTCCGCCGATGGTAATCAGATTGTTTTAATGGTCATTAATTCTTCTGCTAATGCTTATAATCTGAAGGTTGATCTGCCTTTTTATACCACATCGGGAACAAAAGTACTCACAAATGCTTCTTCCAATATGGTGACCACGCCGATTTCATTCAGTACACCCACTTTCCGTCCCGGAGCGGATATTGCTCCATCCAGCGTAATGACTTTCGTATTCAATAAAAGTGGTGACAGACCAGTTTCTCTGATGACAGGCGGAAATATTCATTACAATAAAATTGAAACACAAACAACCACCAATTCCGCTTTCGGAACTGCTTTTAACATCAGTAATACAACGGTAACATTTTCCAATCCAAGTCCTTTGATCAGTAATAATATGACTGCTTCAAACGGTTATCTTCAGTTGAATGACAGATTTAACAAACTAATTTTACACGTTAACAGCTACACCACAGCCGGACAGAGCTATTCAGACAATACGACTCTGTATTATATCAACAGTCAGGGTATTGCAAAATCTTTCAACTACGGAAGAATCAATTTTCCGGCAGGAGGAAATTTTGATATTACCCTTGATATTTCGAGACAGGTGCTTACCGACGGATGCAAAGGAATTTTAGGACTTAGAAATTCTAACTACACTTCCGTTCTTACCTTAAATTTAGGAGATGTTTATTTTAATGTAGGCAACGAAATTGCTTCAAAATTTGGCGGAACCTATTCAGACAGTGACAGCAATCTAATGGACGCATTGGAAAACGGCTACTTTACCTCACTGGATTTCAGGACAACTGCAGGAATTACCCCTTCAAATAACTGGCAGCCTGTAAGCGTCAATTCAAACAACATATTTTATGTGAATTCTGGTGTAAATTCAACGGCAAACAATGTTATTTCCGGAACGGCATGTTCCAATCTTGTCCTTTCAGATTTAGGGAAAGATTTTCAGGTTCCGTTTAATTTCAGTGCGGTCGCAGTTTCTTACAGCAGAACTTTTAACGGGTATGAGACTTTATTGTTGCCTTTTGAAGCCAATATTCCTTCAGGAGTAACGGTATATCTTATGTCACCGGGTGCTGCGGCAGTTTCGGGAACGCAGATTTCTGGCGGAATAATTCCTGCCAATACTCCGGTACTTGTGAATGCAACAGGGAGCTATACTTTTACAGGGACAGGTAACGTTTCTACACCGAAAGCCATTACGGTAAATCAGATGAACGGAGTCTATCACACCATAAAAGTTCCGGCTAACAGTTATGTTCTGAAAACAGAAAGCGGAGTAACAGGCTTTTACAAAGTTGTTGCCGGAAATGAGCCGATGATTAATCCTTTCAGAGCATATCTTACCGAAGAAAATCTGTATTCCGCAAATATGCTTCCTCTCAATTTTTCTGTATTGGCTGCACAGGAAAACAGTCTGCAGAAAGATGTAATAAAGCTTTATCCTAATCCTGCAAAAACGGAAATTTTTGTTGAATTAAAAACTCAGGATGCAACGGCTAGTATTTATGATGCAAGAGGAGGCTTGGTGAAATCGGGATTGAAAATGAATGCCGGAAAAAACCGTATCGGAATCAGCGACCTTTCTGCAGGAACCTACTTTATTGAAATTTCATCACCAAACAAAAAAAAATCATCACAGAAATTTATTAAACAATAATCTGTATATCAGTTAATTCATCAAAGCCATCATCAGTCTGATATTTTGATGGCTTTGTTTTATTAAATAAAAATCATTACTCGAAAATAATAAGTGTTATTTATACATTTATATAATATAGAATCTTATATTTGTTTTTGTTACAGAATTAGCTGAATGTGCCTTGTAATAATTAAAGATTTTTAACCATAAAATGTTTTGTTGTAATAAAATGAAAAAAATTCTGTTAAATATATCAACCTTTATTTGTGCAGTATCTTCCGCACAGAATTTTAAATATCCTTTCCAGAATCCCGGTCTTCCCGTAGAACAGAGGATCGAAAACCTTCTCGGATTATTAACGGTTGATGAAAAAATCGGAATGATGATGGATAATTCAAAAGCCGTTCCCAGATTGGATATTCACGATTACGGATGGTGGAATGAGGCGCTTCACGGTGTTGCAAGAGCAGGAACCGCAACGGTTTTTCCTCAGGCAATCGGAATGGCTGCAGCGTGGGATGTTCCGGAACATTTTAAAACTTTTGAAATGATTTCAGACGAAGCAAGGGCAAAATACAACAGATCTTTTGATGAGTCTCAAAAAACCGGACGTTATGAAGGTTTGACGTTCTGGACTCCGAATATTAATATTTTCCGCGATCCGAGATGGGGAAGAGGTCAGGAAACCTATGGTGAAGATCCTTATTTAACTTCTGTTTTGGGCGTTGCGGCTGTAAAAGGCTTGCAGGGAAATGATCCGAAATATTTTAAAACGCATGCCTGCGCAAAACACTTCGCCGTTCACAGCGGTCCCGAATGGAACAGGCATTCTTACAACGCAGAAGTTTCCAAAAGAGATTTGTATGAAACTTATCTTCCGGCTTTCAAAGCCTTGGTTTTAGAAGGAAATGTAAGGGAAGTAATGTGTGCGTATAACGCTTTCGACGGTCAGCCTTGCTGTGCGAACAATACTTTACTGACAGAAATTCTCCGCGGAAAATGGAACTACGACGGAATGGTCGTTTCCGATTGTTGGGCTTTGGCAGATTTCTATCAGAAAAAATACCACGGAACACATCCCGACGAGAAAAGTACCGCTGCAGATGCGTTGAAACACTCCACAGATTTAGAATGTGGCGACACCTACAATAATTTAAACAAATCTTTAGCAAGTGGTTTAATTACAGAAGAAGATCTGGATGTTTCTATGCGCAGAATTCTGAAAGGCTGGTTTGAATTGGGAATGCTTGACCCAAAATCTTCGGTTCACTGGAACTCCATTCCATATTCCGTTGTGGATTCTGAAGAGCATAAAAAACAGGCTTTAAAAATGGCTCAGAAATCAATTGTATTGATGAAAAATGAGAAGAATGTTTTGCCTTTGAATAAAAACATCAAAAAAATCGCAGTCATTGGTCCAAATGCAGATGACGGACTGATGCAGTTGGGAAATTACAACGGAACACCTTCATCCATTGTAACAATTTTAGATGGAATTAAAAACAAATTTCCTAATGCTGAAATTATTTATGAAAAAGGAACCGAAGTTGCCGATCCATCTTCCAGAACTTCGCTTTATCAGAATTTTTTAAGCCGGAAAAACGGCGAAAAAGGAATGAAAGTAGCGTTTTTCAACAACAATGAATTCAAAGGAACTCCGGCTAATATTTCAGTCAATAAAAGCGGAATCAACTACAACAGCTTTGGCGGAACCCAGCTTGCTCCCAATGTGGGAAGGGAAAATACATCGGCGATTATTTCCGGCGTTTTCAAAAGTTCTTACACCGGTGATGTCATTCTTTCACCTTCAACATCCGATGTTTACACACTTTTTGTTGACGGAAAAGAAATCGCCACAAGAAAAGGTCCCGATGCAAGACATCCTTCAGAATTTCCTGTGAAAATGGAAAAAGGAAAAGAATATAACATTGAATTAAGACACACCCAAAAAGGAAAATATGTAAGCATCACTTTCGATGTATACAGAAAAGATCCGGTCAATTTTGCTGCCGTTAGAGAAAAGGTGAAAGATACAGAGGTCATTATTTTTGCAGGCGGACTTTCGCCAAGTCTGGAAGGTGAAGAAATGATGGTGAATGCAGAAGGCTTCAAAGGCGGCGATAAAACGTCTATTGATTTACCGAAAGTTCAGCGTGATTTATTAGCTGAATTGCGAAAGACGGGCAAACCTATTGTTTTTGTCCTTTGTACAGGGAGTTCACTCGGCTTGGAGCAGGATGAAAAAAATTATGATGCTTTACTGAATGCGTGGTATGGAGGACAATCCGGAGGAACTGCGGTTGCAGATGTTCTGGCGGGAGATTACAATCCGGCGGGAAGATTGCCGGTTACATTCTACAAAAATCTGGAACAGCTCGATAATAATCTTTCTAAAACAGCTAAACATCAAGGTTTTGAAAACTATGATATGCAGGGACGAACCTACCGTTATATGACCGAAAAACCGTTGTATGCCTTCGGACACGGGTTGAGTTATTCAAAATTTAATTATGGTGATGCTATATTGAGTAAGAATACGATTACTGCAACTGAAAATCTGATGATTACCATTCCTGTTAAAAATATTTCAAAACGTGACGGTGAAGAGGTTGTTGAGGTATATGTAAAAAGAAATAACGATGTTTTAGCTCCTATAAAGACTTTGAGAGCTTTCGAAAGAGTGTTGATCAAAGCAGGTGAAACCAAAAATGTTCAGCTTACGATTTCTAAAGATTCCTTTAAATTTTATGATGAAAAAGTAGATGATCTGGCTCCAAAAGCCGGAGATTACACCATTTTCTATGGCGGGACTTCTGAGGAATCAGGATTAAAAAGTATTCAAATGAAAGTTAATTAATAAGCTATAAGAACCGCGAAATCTTATAGGTTTTTAAAATCTATAAGGTTTATCAGTAAAAAATTCAATTTTTCAAGTCAAAAAATGAAAACGAAAGCCAAAATATTCACAGCGGCTATTTCACTAAGTGCAGCGTTTTTTTCAGCGCAGAACGGAAATATCAAAAAGCACTTCCTCGATTTAGACGGAACATCCACCAACATCAAAATCCAGCCCACGATGTACGGAATTTTCTTCGAAGACATTAACTTTGCAGCAGACGGCGGATTGTACGCAGAACTCATCAAAAACCGCAGTTTCGAATTTGATGAGCCTTTGACAGGCTGGAAACAACCCAATACAAAAACATTGTCTCCCAATTTAGATTCCGGCTTTCTGACGATTATAACTGATAAGTCTAAAACCAATAAAAACTACGCAAGAATAACGGTTTGGAATGATAAAAACTATTCACTGGAAAACGAAGGTTTCCGGGGAATCGGACTTCATCAGGGTGAAAAATATGATTTTAGTTTTAATCTGGAAAATGTATCAGGAAATATTTCTGCCGTCAATACAAAAATTATTGATGAAAACGGAATGGTGATTTCTTCTGCCTCTTCCATAATCAAAGGAGGAGGATGGCAAAAATACAGCACTGTTTTTATACCTTCCAAAACCATTGAAAAGGCTAAACTTCAAATCACTTTCACAGGAAAAGGCGTGGTCAATATGGATATGATTTCACTGTTTCCGCAAGACACATGGAAAGGAAGAAAAGGCGGTTTACGAAAGGATTTGGTTCAGAAATTATATGATTTACAACCCGGCTTTTTACGGTTTCCCGGCGGATGTATTGTTGAAGGAAGAACCTTGGCAGAAAGGTACCAGTGGAAAAAGACGATTGGCAGGGTACAAGACAGGGAAAACCTTATCAATAAATGGAATAATGGATTTCCACACCGTCTTACTCCGGATTACTGGCAGTCTTTCGGTCTTGGCTTTTTTGAATATTTCCAGCTGGCGGAAGATTTGGGTGCAGAACCGCTTCCGATTCTGAGTTGCGGAATGGCATGCCAGTTCAACACAGCCGAACTCGTAAAAGTGGAAGATTTAGATCCTTATGTTCAGGATGCCTTGGATTTAATTGAATTCGCCAACGGAGATTCCTCTACAAAATGGGGGAAAATCAGAACTGAAATGGGACATCCGAAACCTTTTAACATGAAATTCATCGGCGTTGGAAACGAACAGTGGGGAGCAGATTATATAGAACGGTACAAAGTTTTTGAAAAAGCAATTCACACCAAATATCCTGATATTAAAATTATTTCGGGAAGCGGACCTTCCCCCGATGGCGAATTTTTCGATTACGGCTGGAAAGAACTTAAAAAACTGAATGCACAGGTTGTGGATGAACATTATTATAATTCTCCGGAATGGTTTATGAAAAACGCCGGAAGATATGATGAATATGACCGTTCCGGACCTAAAGTTTTTGCGGGGGAATACGCTGCACAATCGGTGGGTGTTGTAAAGCCCGACAATAAAAACAACTGGCTGACCGCACTTTCGGAAGCCGCTTTTATGATAGGGCTGGAACGCAATGCAGATGTTGTAACCATGACTTCTTACGCACCGCTTTTCGCCCATGCAGACGGTTGGCAATGGACACCGGATTTGATTTGGTTTAATAATTTAAAATCTTACGCCACTCCAAATTATTATGTTCAGAAATTATTTTCTAACAACAAAGGAACAGATTTAATTAAAATCACTGAAAACGGAAAGTCGTTAAAAGGCGAAAACAATCTTTATGCATCCGCCGTACATGACATTGAAAAAAATGAAACAATCATTAAAATTGTTAATACGGATGATGAAAAAATGTCAGTTGAAATCAATCCCCAAAACATTAAACATGCCAGTAAACTCACCAAAATCTTACTGACTTCATTAGGACTTTCCGATGAAAATAACTTCCAAACGGAGACCATCACACCCAAAGAAGAAACGCAGACCATTAAAAAGGGAAAATTTTCAGTAGAAATTCCGGCAAATTCTCTCGTGATTTTAAAGCTTAAATAGCTCCAAATCCCCATCAATAAAAGAAAATTTAAAATTAAGTGTAAATATTACATTTATTTAAAATAGAATCTTATATTTGTTTTATCTCTTCAACAGAAAACCGGAGAATTTGTTAAGGTAAATGAAAGCTTAAAGGGAAATCCTTGCATAATGTAATCCAATACATCCGTTATTTTAAAAAAGAGCCAAAACAATAATCAAATAAATCACTTTCATTAATGAAAAAGTATGTTATCGGTTTAGATTATGGAACAGATTCCGTTCGTGCCGTTTTGATTGATACGGAAAACGGTGCCGAACTGGCAACCTCTGTAAGCTATTACCAAAGATGGAAAAAAGGACAGTTCTGCAGACCGGAAGAAAATCAGTTCCGTCAGCATCCGCTGGATCACATCGAAGGACTGGAAAAAACCGTTTCCGATGTCGTGAAAGAAAGTGGAGTTGCGCCCGAAAATATTATCAGTATTTGTATTGATACTACGGGTTCTTCACCCCTTCCTGTAAATAAAGATGGAATTGCTTTATCCCTTTTGCCCGAATTTTCAGAAAATCCGAATGCAATGATGGTGCTTTGGAAAGACCATACTTCCATCCGGGAAGCAGAAGAAATCAATGATCTGGCAAAAAACTGGGGTGGTGAAGATTATACAAAATTTGAGGGCGGAATTTATTCCTCAGAATGGTTTTGGGCAAAAATCCTCCACATCAGCAGAGAAGATGAAGCCGTAAAAAATGCAGCATACAGCTGGATGGAACATTGTGATTACCTCACATTTTTACTTTCTGACCATCAGGAACTGGCGACATTCAAAAGAAGCCGCTGTGCAGCCGGGCACAAAGCAATGTGGCACGAGTCGTGGAACGGGCTTCCTTCCAAAGAATTTCTTAATCAATTGGATTCATCTTTAGCAGAACTTCGCGACAGATTATATGATAAAACCTACACTTCCGATGAAGTTGCCGGAAATCTGAACGAAGAATGGGCGGCAAAATTGGGATTAACGACTAAAACTGTAATTGCTGTCGGCACTTTCGACGCGCATTCCGGTGCAATCGGTGCAAAAGTTGAGGAGAACACATTAATCAGGATTATGGGGACATCCACCTGCGATATTATGGTGGCTCCAAACGAAATTATCGGCGACAGAACGGTTAAAGGAATCTGCGGACAGGTCGATGGTTCCGTCATTCCGGGATTAATGGGGCTGGAAGCTGGACAGTCTGCATTTGGAGATGTTTTGGCGTGGTACAAAAATATTCTTACAGAACCCACAATTAATATTCTGATGAGCTCCGATGTGATTGACGAAGACCAAAAAAAGTTGCTGAAAGAAGAAATAGAAAATAATATGATTCGCCATCTCACTCTGGAGGCGGAAAAAATTCCACTTTCGGAAACCGTTCCGATTGCGTTGGACTGGATTAACGGACGAAGAACGCCCGATGCCAATCAGGAACTGAAAATGGCAGTCAGCGGTCTTTCATTGGGAATAAAAGCACCACATATTTTCAAAGCACTGGTTAATGCGATCTGTTTCGGAGCAAGAAAAATCGTTGACCGCTTTGAAGATGAAGGCATTAAAATCCATAAAGTCATAGGAATTGGTGGCGTTGCCAGAAAATCACCATTCATCATGCAGACTCTGGCAAATGTCCTGAATATGCCGATTGTTGTAGCTGCATCAGATCAGGCTCCGGCTTTAGGGGCGGCAATTTATGCAGCAGTAGCAGCAGGAATTTATCCCAATGTTCAGGAAGCAAGCCGGAAAATGGGTTCCGATTTCGAAGCTGAATATTTCCCGCAGAAAGAACACGTAGAACAATACGCAGAACTGATGCAACATTATCAGATTTTGGCAGATTTCACCGAAAATAATATAAAATCTAGGAAAAAGTTAACGGCGGACAGTTTATAGTAATTAATTAAGTTTAAAAAACTCTGTTAGGAGCGTCCTGTTAATAGCAAATATGTAAATATTATCATCACAAAAAGAGCCTCGTAGAGGCGACTGTTAAATATTTACATTAATTAAAGAACCAATAACCATCAACCCAAAACTATCAACTAAAATAATTATGGCAGCTTTATCCGCCCTCCGTTCCCGCTTTTTTGTTCCGCTTCGCTGCACAAAAAGAGCTCCACTCAGGTCGGGCTGCGATTGATTCGTATGATAAAACCCGAGGGGTTAAATATCAATAGCCGTAGGTGAAACCTATGAATTTGAAAAAAATATATAAATAAAAATGAGCATCTATAAAGAATTAAAAAGAGAATGTTACGAAGCCAATATGCAGCTCGATGCCTTAAAATTGGTGGTCTACACATTCGGAAACGTAAGCGCCGTTGACCGCGAAAAAGGAATTTTTGCAATCAAACCAAGCGGCGTTCCTTACGAACTTTTAAAACCTGAAGATATGGTGATTTTAGATTATGATGCCAACGTCGTTGAAGGAAATCTAAGACCATCTTCCGATACCAAAACCCACGCTTATCTCTACAAAAACTGGGAAAACATTGGTGGAATCTCCCATACACATGCCATCTACTCTGTAGCCTGGGCGCAGGCGCAGCTTGATATTCCGATTTTCGGGACAACGCACGCAGACCATCTTACAACGGATGTTCCTTGTGCGCCACCAATGCTTGACAATTTAATAGAAGGCAACTACGAATACAATACCGGAATCCAGATTTTAGATTGTTTCAAAGAAAAAAAACTGTCTTATGAAGAAGTAGAAATGGTGCTCATCGGAAATCATGGACCGTTTACCTGGGGTAAAAATGCTGAAAAGGCTGTTTACAACAGCAAAGTTCTGGAAACCATCGCCGAAATGGCTTATCTCACCAGACAAATCAATCCGAACGTAACCCGTTTAAAAGATTCACTCATCAAAAAACATTACGAACGTAAACATGGTAAAAATGCTTACTACGGTCAATAACTGGCGGTTTGTGTTTAATTTAAGACTAATATCTGTCATAAACCTTATAGGTTTTTAAAACCTATAAGGTTTGATAAAACATCAAAATCCAAAGGATTCAATATAAATAACCGTAGGTGAAACCTATGGAAAAATAAATATCAATTATAAATCATCATTTATCAATCATCAAATATGTTAACACCTCTCAATACCAAAGAAATCTGGTTCATCACCGGAAGCCAGCATCTATACGGTCCTGAAACATTAGCACAGGTAGCAGAACATTCGGCGAAGATTGTGGAAGCCTTCAATGCTTCGTCACAAATTCCTGTGAAAGTGGTTTTAAAGTCAACCGTAAAAACTACGGAAGAAATTTTCGAGACATTAACTGCTGCCAATTTTTCAAAAAACTGTATCGGAATCGTAACGTGGATGCATACATTTTCCCCTGCAAAAATGTGGATTCGTGGTCTTACTGCCTTGCAAAAGCCGATGCTGCATCTTCATACGCAATTCAATCAGGATATTCCGTGGTCTACGATGGATATGGATTTTATGAATCTTAATCAGGCAGCACATGGCGACAGGGAATTTGGATTCATGGTAAGCCGTCTCCGCAAAAACAGGAAAGTGGTGGTTGGACATTGGGCAGAGGAAAGAGTTCAGAAACAAATCGGAGAATGGAGTAGAGTTGCTGCTGGCTGGGACGATTGGCAAGGTGCAAAATTTGCCCGTTTCGGAGACAATATGAGATATGTTGCCGTGACAGACGGCGATAAAGTGGAAGCGGAAACCAAGTTTGGATTTTCCGTAAACACTTGGGGAATCGGAGATTTGGTAAGCGTTGTCAATTCAATTGGCGAAGGCGAAATCAAATCGTTGATGGAAGAATATGAATCTTCATATAAAATGGCAGAATCCCTTCTCTCAGGAGGAGTAAACAGGAAATCCCTCGAAGTTGCTGCCAGAATTGAGCTAGGTTTGGAAAAATTCCTGAAAGACGGAAATTTCAAAGGGTTCTCGGATACTTTCGAAGATCTTCACGGATTGGAACAGCTTCCGGGAATTGCCGTTCAGAGATTAATGGAAAAAGGTTACGGATTCGCCGGAGAAGGCGATTGGAAGACTGCCGCTTTGGTTCGTGCGATGAAAACAATGGGACAGGGTCTGGAAGGTGGAAATGCTTTTATGGAAGATTATACCTACCATTTAAATCCTTCCAGTCCATCGGTTCTGGGTTCGCATATGCTGGAAGTGGATCCCGTTTTGGCGGTTGACAAACCTTCTTGTGAAATTCATCCGCTTGGTATTGGCGGAAAAGCAGATCCGGTTCGTCTGGTTTTCAATTCGAGAGGAAATATTGATTCTTTAAATGCAGCATTAATGGATTTCGGAAATCATTTCAGACTATTAATCAACAAAACAAAAGCTTTGGAAATTACCGAAGAACTTCCGAAACTTCCAGTGGCGAGAGTACTCTGGAAACCACTTCCGGATTTGTACACAGCCGCGGAAGCCTGGATTTTGGCGGGTGGAGCCCATCATACCTGCTACAGTGAAAACATCAGTTCAGAGCAGTTGGAAGATTTTGCAGAGATCGCAGGTATTGAATCATTAGTGATTGATGAAAATACAAAAATCCGTGATTTTAAGAATACCCTTCGCTGGAATGAAATATATTATCGCTAAACTTGCAAAAATTATAAAAAATGAGAAAAATAAGTATCAACCTGATAATTCTTTTTGCCGTTTTATGTATTTTCGGGTGCAATAAAAAAGAAAATCAATCAAAAAATCAAAAGCAGGCAATGGAAAATATACAGATTTCAGAATATGGAGTGACGTCAAAAGGTGATTCTGTTAAAAAATATACTTTGACTAATAAAAACGGGATGAAAGTGGAAGTCATCAACTTTGGTGGAATCATCACTTCACTTACGGCTCCGGACAAAAGCGGAAAATATGAAGATGTGGTCTTGGGTTTTACAAAACCGGAAGATTATTTTAATGGAAATCCTTATTATTTTGGAGCATTAATTGGTCGTTACGGAAACAGAATTGCCAATGCCAAATTCACTTTGGAAGGCAAATCCTACGACATTGATAAAAATGACGGATCCAACAGTCTTCATGGCGGAAAAGAAGGATTTCATACTAAATTCTGGAATATTGAACCCGTAAAAGATGCCAAATTCCCAACGTTGAAACTGACTTATAGCAGTGCAGATGGGGAAGAAGGATATCCGGGAAAACTTACGACTACGGTATTCTATACTTTAACGGATGATAACGCTCTGGAAATTTCTTACGAAGCGGAAACCGACAAACCGACTGTGGTAAATCTTACCCAGCATTCGTATTTCAATCTTTCAGGAAATTTCTCAAAAACAATTCTTGACCACGAAATGCAGATTAATGCCGATAAATTTTTACCGGTCAATGAAACGCTGATTCCTACAGGTGAGCAAAAAACTGTAAAAGGAAGTGCATTCGATTTCAAAGCTTCAAAAACAATTGGAAAAGATATCAATACAGAAGATGACCAGCTGAAAAAAGGAAAAGGCTACGATCATAACTGGATTCTGAACGGAAGCGGACTGAGAAATATTGCCAAAGTGTACCATTCCGAATCGGGCAGAGTAATGGAAGTTTTAACCGATGAACCGGGAGTGCAGTTTTATTCCGGAAACTTTCTGGATGGAAAATTCGATACCAAAACTGGCGGGAAAAATGAATTCAGAACGGGGTTCTGTTTAGAAACTCAACATTTTCCGGATTCGCCGAACCAATCTTCTTTCCCTTCTACAGAACTCAAGCCGGGACAGAAATATCAGTCGAAAACAATTTATAAATTCTCAGTTAAAAAATAAAATATGGGAAATTTAGCAACTCTTGATATCATCATATTTCTTATCTATTTTGTGGTGGTTGCAGGCTACGGAATCTGGATCTATAAAAAGAAAAAATCTGCGGCGTCAGGAAGTAAAGACTATTTTCTGGCAGAAGGTTCATTGACTTGGTGGGCGATTGGGGCGAGTTTAATTGCTTCCAATATTTCTGCAGAACAATTTATCGGGATGTCCGGTGAAGGATTTTTTGTGGGAATTGCTGTAGCTGCTTATGAATGGATTGCGGCAATTGCATTGATTATTATTGCAGTATGGTTCATTCCGATTTATCTTAAAAACAAGATTTACACGATGCCACAATTTCTGGAAACCCGTTACAACAAATCGGTTTCCCTGATTATGGCTGTGTTCTGGCTCTTTTTATATGTTATTGTCAATTTAACTTCCATCCTTTATTTAGGTGCTTTGGCAATAGATACATTGCTGGGAGGCGACAATCTTCACATCATCATGATCGGATTGCTTTTAATGGCATTATTAATTGGTCTTGGCGGAATGAAGGTAATCGGTTACACAGATGTAATTCAGGTGGCGGTTTTAATTATCGGAGGTTTTGCCACCGTTTATATGGCACTTCAGATTGTTGATCAGAGAATCAACGGGGCGGCAGTCGGGAATGCTTTAACAGGTTTTCAAACATTGATGAATGAAGCTCCGCAACACTTTAAACTGATGCTTGAGAAGCCGGTGAAGACTACCACCACTTTGGCAATGCCGGAAAATCTGGATGTTCAGAAATATGTGGTTTTACCGGGGTTGGCGATGTATTTCGCAGGACAATGGATTGTAAACCTGAATTATTGGGGCTGTAATCAATACATCACCCAAAGAGCGTTGGGAGCTGATCTGAAAACAGCAAGAACCGGAATTTTATTCGCAGGATTCTTAAAATTATTTATGCCGATTATCGTAATGCTTCCGGGAATTGCGGCATACGTTTTGTATTCAAAAGGGCATTTAACTGGCTTTAATGGCGTAAAAGATGGTGCTTATTCTGCAATCTTAGGATTTCTGCCGGTTGGTCTGAAAGGTCTTGCTGTAGCGGCTTTAACGGCGGCAATCGTTGCTTCTTTGGCAGGAAAAGTAAACAGTATTTCAACGATCTTTACATTAGACATTTACAAGAAATATTTAAAAGCTGATGCAACGGAAATTCAGATGGTGAGAACCGGAAGATGGGCGATTATCATCGCGATGTTTGTGGCTTTGGCATTTACATGGACCGATGTTTTAGGAATCGGCGGTGAAGGAGGATTTACCTTCATTCAGAAATATACAGGGTTTATAAGTCCGGGAGTTTTTGCCATGTTCCTTTTGGGGATGTTCTGGAAAAGAACGACCGGAACTGCAGCTCTGGTGGGGGTAATTTTAGGATTTGTTCTGGCTATTTTCTTCAACAGTTTTGCAGTCGATATTTTTGGGAAAGAAACCTGGTTATATACTGCTTTCACCTATGAAAAACTGGAAAACGGAGTAGTGCATACCATTACAGAAATTCCGTTTTTAATTAATATGGGATGGTCTTTCGTGATCACCATTGCAGCTATGGTTCTCATCAGTCTTGCAGGACCGAAAGTGAATCCGAAAGCATTCGCAATCGATGCAACAAGGTTTCGGGTAGACAACAGAACATTGGTTTTAATCGTTGTAACGTTATTACTGCTCACTGCACTTTATGTGAGATTCTGGTAAAATGTAATCATGATAAAATAAAGGCAGGATTCCGTTTTGGAGTCCTGTTTTTGTTTAATTTTAATTCTGTATATAAAAAAACAATGGAAGATTTTAATGAATTGATACAAACATATTTTGGACCGCTGAATGCTCACGAACTCTCTGTTATTCAGTCTTATTTCAGAAAAGAACAATTAGCGAAAAATGAAATATTTACAGGTTCAGGCGAAATTTGTAACAGATTAAGCGTGGTGAAATCCGGTATTTTGCGTGTTTTCGCTTTATCGGAAGACGGAAAAGAGATTACACAGTGGCTTTCCGTAAAAGGTTTTTTCGTTACCGATGTGATGGGATTTTTCTTTAATCAGCACAATCGATGGACAATACAGGCATTTACCGAAGCTGAATTACTTACCATTTCTAAAACAGATTACTTAAAACTGTGCAGGGAATTCCCCAAATGGGCTGAAATTGAGAAAAGATTTATGATTAAGTGTTTTGGAATGATGGAAGACCGGATTTTTTCTCATCTATCCATGACAGCGGAAGAAAGGTACAACCGGTATTTTGAGCAGAACAGAGAATTATTTCATCAAGTTCCGCTGCAATATATTGCTTCGGTTTTGGGAATGACGCCCGAAACGTTCAGCAGAATCAGGAAACGGCAGGCAGAAAATTCTTGATTTTTATCAAGAGAACCTATTTTCTGTTGTCAGACATTTGTAAGATAAATCTCAGACAATGAAAAATCTCTTGCAGCTCGAAGAATTGGGACAATTTGGTTTAGCCGTTTTCCTGTTTACACAGTTAGAATTTCAGGGGTGGCTTTTTCCGCTTTGCCTTTTGCTTCCGGATGTTTCCATGGTCGGCTACTTAATCAATCCAAAAATCGGAGCCCGAATCTACAATTTTTTTCATCATAAACTGCTTGCAATCCTTTTTTTGATTCTCGGATTTTGGCTTAAAGTTTCTATCGTAGAATTTGCCGGAATTATTTTATTCGCACACTCTGCAATGGACAGGATTTTCGGATACGGATTGAAATTTGAAGACGATTTCAAACATACCCATCTGGGTTCAATAGGAAAGAAATAAACCGTTTAAATCTTAAACATAAACCCTTCCGCAAGCTTTTTCTGATATTTTTCTTCATCAAAACGATACAGAAAAGACCCTTTTTTTGAAGAAGTCATATCTTTACCCTCCGTTTTCACAAGAATATCCAGCGCATTAATTTTGCTGATGAAGTTCCGCTTGTCGAACTGTTCATTAAAAATCGCCTCGTAAAGATTCTGCAGATCTTTCATCGTGAATTTTTCTGGCAGAAGCTCGAAACCGATGGGTCTTGTGGAAGCTCTTCTGCGCAGTCTCAGAACGGCATCCTTTACCATTTCGTTATGGTCAAAAATCAGACTTGGAAAATCCTGAAGATCAAACCATTTTGCGCTGTATTTTTCATTGATCTGGATATTCTTTTCAATATTAATCAGCGCATAATAGGAAATTGAAATAATTCTTGCTGTAGGTTCACGGTCAATCCGCGTATAAGAATTCAGCTGTTCCAGATAAATATTTTCCAGTCCTGTGAGAGTATTCAGAACACGTTGCGCTGCTTCATCGGATGTTTCTTCGTCTCCTATAAATCCACCCATTAACGACCATTCTCCCATTTTAGGCTCAAAATTCCTTTGTACCAGAAGAATTTTAAGATTTTCGCCGTCGAACCCGAAAATAATGCAGTCTACAGCTACCAGATGTCGCGGAAAATGAGAATAGTCTTGTGTCATCGATTATATTTTTATGCAAAGTTAATGCTTTTAGCCTTTGATTTTACTGTCGGATCAATATAAATGTATTTTACACACTTTATTTTACTTTTTATTTTGAATTTCTCAGGATTCCATCATCTTCCTTGTCATTTTGGGAGCAGTTTCTACCTTCGAAACTTACATTTTATTCATCTAAAACATTAAAAACAGATGAACTTAATGTTAAAAATATGTTAAAATTAATTTTTCTTTCATTTTAAATTTACCCTGAAACTCATATCAGGGCTTAGTCTTAAAAATACGATAAGCTATTAATATAAAATATCAGCGTTCATACTGTATATTCCGTATTCATTTTTTATACACGTAATTTCGCTGTATGGTTCTGATTATCGCTATTTTTCATAATCTTAATTTTTATGATAAGCTCCTGTTGTTTTTAGTTTTTTTCTAAGACTTTAAAATAGACTTTTTTTTGATTTCAGTGGCTCATTCTGCAAAATTCTTTGTCATATTGATTCTTTCTTTTATTTTTAGAAATGTTGAATAGACATTTATTAATGAATAAAAAATCGCTGATAGTATTTTTAGGTTTAAGCACATTTGCTTTTGGGCAGGTGAACAAAACAGTCGGCTATTTTCCGCTGAACAAAGTCGCTTTGTCTGAAAGTATTTTCAGCAGGGCAATGCAGACGGATAAAAATTACATAATGTCGATGGATGCCGACCGTTTGTTGGCTCCCTATTTAAAAGAGGCAGGACTTAATCCTAAAAAACAGAATTATCCTAACTGGGAAAATACAGGATTGGATGGTCATATTGGCGGACATTACATTTCTGCTTTGGCTTTAATGTATGCTTCTACAGGCGATGCAAAAGTAAAACAGCGACTGGATTATATGATCGACGAGTTGGAACGTTGCCAGAATCTTTCAGGAAACGGTTACATTTCCGGCATTCCGGATGGCAAAAAAATCTGGAAAGAAATCTCGGACGGCAATATTCGTGCATCTGCTTTCGGACTGAACGACCGTTGGGTTCCTTTATATAATATTCACAAAATATATTCCGGTTTGCGGGATGCGTATTGGTATGCAGACAGCGAAAAAGCAAAAAAAATGCTCATTAAGCTTACCAACTGGATGGCAGATGAAGTTTCCAAACTTTCCGATGAGCAGATTCAGGAGATGCTGAAAAGTGAGCACGGCGGTTTGAACGAAGTGTTTGCCGATGTTTACGATATTACCAAAAATGAAAAATATCTTAAGTTAGCACACCGATTCTCACATCAGGCGATTTTAAATCCATTATTGATTCACGAAGATAAACTGACGGGAATTCACGCCAATACGCAGATCCCGAAAGTAATCGGTTTCAAGAGAATTGCAGATCTGGAGCATAATAAAGAGTGGAGGAGTGCCGCAGATTTTTTCTGGACTAATGTTACCCAAAAACGTTCAGCCATTATCGGCGGAAACAGTGTAAGCGAACATTTCAATCCTACCGGAGATTTCAGCGGGATGATTAAAAGTATTGAAGGTCCCGAAACCTGTAATACGTACAACATGCTGAAGCTGACCAAAGAGCTTTTTGCCACCAATCCGAAATCATCATATCTGGATTATTACGAAAGAGCTTTATACAATCACATACTTTCCACCCAAAATTCTGGTAAAGGAGGTTTTGTGTACTTTACGCCAATGCGTCCCGGTCATTACAGAGTATATTCCCAGCCGCAAACCAGTTTCTGGTGCTGCGTAGGTTCGGGAATGGAAAATCACGCCAAATATGGTGAAATGATTTATGCACATTCTGATAGCGATTTGTACGTGAATCTTTTTATTCCGTCTGTTTTAAAATGGTCAGAAAAAAAAATGGTCATAAGACAGGAAAATAATTTTCCGCAGGAACCTTCCACAAAATTGATCTTTGATCTTGCTCCAAAAACTGAAGTCAATTTAAAATTAAGAGCACCTGAATGGACGGATGTCTCACAGATAACAGTTTCCGTGAATTCTAAAAAGATCAGTACTTCTGTAGATTCCGAAGGTTATATCAATATTAAAAGAAAATGGAAAAAAGACGATGTGATTGAGATGAAAATGCCAATGCATTTGTCTGCAGAACAGCTTCCGGACAATTCCGATTATTATGCATTCAGATACGGACCCATTGTTCTGGCAGCAAAATATGGCAAAGAAAATCAGACAGGGCTCTTTGCCGACGACAGCCGCGGCGGACATATTGCACACGGACCGCAGATTCCTCTAAACGACATTCCTGCAATTTTAGGATCTTCAGCAACGGTTTTGAATCATCTTCAGCCTGTTAATGAGAAAGATTTAAAATTTAAGATTAGCGGACTTTATCCTCAGAATAAATTCAGTAACGGATTGGAGCTTGTTCCGTTTTACCAGATTCAGGAAGAACGTTACATCATTTATTTTCCACAGGCAACCCAGGATAAAATCGAAATGATTCAGAAACAGAAAGCTAAAGAAGAAGCGGAAATTCGAAAACAGGATAATATTACGACCGATAAAATCCAACTCGGCGAGCAACAGCCGGAATCTGACCACTTTTTCGACAGCAAAGATTCCAACACCGGATATATGGAAGACCGCCATTTCCGTGAGGCAAAAGGTTGGTTCAGTTATCAGATGAAAAACAAGGAGAAGAATGCAAAATTTCTTTACATCACGTACTTTGACGCCAATAATAACCGTACGTTGAATGCAGAAATTAACGGAATCAAAACGTATTCTAAAAATTTCGAAGGAAAAATGGGCGGTTCTCCACAAACTTTACTCATTCCGATTCCTGAATCTGAAATCCGTAAAGAAATTTTGAACATCAAGTTTAATTCGGGTGAAAAATCATTAACGCCGAAAATCATCGAAGTAAGATTACTGAATCAAACGCCGGATAAAAACTAAAAACAACTGCAGAATTAAATCTGCTCCAAAGGAGCAATATCTGTGTAGAAATACAATTGACCGAAGAAAACAGAACTCCGTAGGAGTTCAATCTAAAAAAGAACAAATTTGCAATTAGCGTTTAAAGTATAAAAAATTATGAACCATAAAAATATTACCAGAACGATTACCTTAATGCTTTGCATATTCTGCAATATGCTTTTTCAGGCAAAGGTTACGCTTCCCAACTTAGTTTCAGACGGAATGGTGTTGCAGAGAAATCAAAAACTGAATATTT
>NZ_JBBCQL010000029.1:0-29353 GCF_037149975.1 Chryseobacterium sp. VD8
TTTCCGATAAGAAAAACTCCCAGAATGAAAAGTAAAAAATGGATTAAAAGCCTTTCTAAAAATAAAGTATAGGTAAGATTTCTCGGGATATTATAAATTTTTGTCCTGCCGCTGAGAAGCATCCAGAACAGAAATAACAATGCCAGAGAAAATAAATTCTGATACCATGTTTCCTGATTGTATTTTAAACTTTCATTTCTGCTCAGAAAAAAGAATATAAAAATAGATGCAATAACCATAAGGTCAAGCAAAACGATGATCGATTTCAGGTATCTGGAGTATCGAATTCTCTGCATCTATGGGCAATTACGGATACGAAAGGCTAAGTTACATATTTTTTATGGGATATTCAGATACTTATGGGTCTGAACTGATGCCCTCCACTCCGGATTTTCCAAAATAAAGTCTGTAATTTTAGGATACATTTCATCCCTTTTGCTCCATTCGCTCTGAAGATACAGTGTGCAGTTTTCCGATACCTTTGCAGCCTGTTCCTGAGCGAATTTAAAATCATTGTTATTGAAAACAATGACTTTCAGCTCATGTGCTTTGGTATAAATTTCTTCCTTCGGAAGTCCGGTTTTTTTTGGAGAAAGGGTAATCCAGTCGATTTGTCCGCTCATCGGATAAGCTCCCGAAGTTTCGATATGAATAGAACAGCCTAATTCTTTTAACTTTCCGGTTAAAATATCAAGATTCCACATCAGAGGTTCTCCTCCTGTTAAAACGATTGTTTTACAATGTTTAGCTGCGGTTTCTGCAATGTCTGCCGCATTCATTAAAGGATGGAGATTCGGATCCCAGCTTTCTTTTACATCACACCAATGGCAACCGACATCGCAACCACCTAATCTGATGAAATAGGCTGCTTTTCCGGTATGCGCTCCTTCTCCCTGAAGAGTGTAAAAATGCTCCATTACAGGGAGCATTTTACCTTCTTTTAATAATATTTCTTCTGTTAAATTCATTTTAAATTAGTCGTTATAGACCGAAGTTTTATAAGCAATGATGGTGTTTTTCATCAGCATCGCTCTCGTCATAGGTCCTACTCCTCCCGGAACCGGCGTGATCCAGCTTGCTTTCGCAGCACAGCTGTCGTAATCTACGTCACCCGCCAAATAGTATCCTTTTGGAGAATCGTCATCTACTCTTGTAATACCAACGTCCACAATTACAGCTCCGTCTTTAATCATTTCACCTTTTAAGAAATGAGGATCACCTAAAGCGGTAATTACGATGTCTGCTTTTTTAGTATATTCTTCGATGTCTTTTGTGTAAGAGTGCGTTAAAGTTACCGTAGAATTTCCCGGGAAATCTTTTCTTCCCATTAAAATACTCATCGGTCTTCCTACAATTTTACTTCTTCCGATGATAACACAGTCTTTACCTTTTGTTTCAATATTGTATCTTTCCAACAGCGTTAAAATTCCAAACGGTGTTGCAGGTAAAAAAGTATCCATTTCCAAAGCCATTTTTCCGAAATTTTCAGGGTGGAAACCGTCAACATCTTTTCTCGGGTCGATTGCGTTGATAATTTTTTCCTGATCAATCTGTTTTGGCAAAGGCAACTGAACGATAAATCCGTCCACTGCTTTAGATTTGTTTAATTCGTCGATTTTTTCCAATAATTCAGATTCTGAAACCGTGCTTGGAAATTTAATTAAGCTTGATTGAAATCCGACCTCTTCACAATCTTTCACCTTTGCATTTACGTAAGCCTTACTCGCTCCGTTGTTTCCTACAAGAATCGCTACCAAATGCGGAGCCCTTCTCTTGTTGGCAAGAATTTTTTCTACTTCAGCCTTAATTTCCTGTTTTATTTCTTTGGATACTTTTAATCCGTCAAGAATTTGTGCCATTTTTACTTTATTACTTTTTATTAGATTTTCTTATGGATATTTTTCCGGATTCTGGTGGGTGCAGAAAACGGAGAGGATATAAATCATTTTTTCATCTTCACTAATTTCATAGAAAATAATGTAAGGAAATTTCTTTACAGTGAAAGCTCTTACATTTCTGTGTCTTTTCTGAAAATACGGATTTGTAATTATTCTATCAATTGCCAGATCTAATTGTTTATTGAAGTTTTTTAAAACTTTGACCGAAATGTCAGCATAATACTTTGTTGCTTCTTCAATGTCTTTTTCGGCAGTGGGCAAGAATTTATAATTAAAGTCCATATTTAGCTCTGATTCTTTTTAAAGATTCTTTGCCATCTATTGCTTTTGATCTGTCTTGTTTTAAAGCTTCATCAATCACCCTTTTCATTTCATCCGTCAGCTCAAAATCATCCTCATTTTTTTCAAAGCTGATTTTCATCTTTTTCAAAAGATTTTCCATTAAAGTTTCTTCTTCTTTATTTTTAAGATGGATGGTAATAGTACTCATATCTTTGTATTTTTAATCAAAATTAATGAAAATCAGCAATAATTTTATTTGTTTGCTTTATAATAATTAATCAATCCGTTGGTTGAAGAATCGTGAGAATTAACCGTCTCATTATTTTCAAGTTCCGGTAAAATTTTATTCGCTAAAACTTTTCCTAATTCTACACCGAACTGGTCGAAACTGAAAATATTCCAGATTACCCCCTGAACGAAAATTTTATGCTCATATAACGCAATTAACTGTCCTAATGAAAAAGGAGTTAATTGGTTGAATAATATTGAGTTAGTGGGTGTATTTCCGTGGAAGACTTTATAATTTAATAAGAATTCAATTTCTTCTTCAGATTTTCCTGAAGCTTTTAATTCTGCTTCTACTTCTTCTTCCGTTTTCCCAAATGCAAGAGCTTCAGTCTGAGCGAAAAAGTTCGCCAATAATTTATCCTGATGGTCAGAAACTTTATTCGGGCTTTTTGCATACGCAATAAAATCTGCCGGAATCAATTCTGTTCCCTGGTGAATCAACTGATAGAAAGCGTGCTGTCCGTTTGTTCCCGGCTCTCCCCAGATAATCGGTCCGGTTTCATATTCTACAAATTCCCCGTTTCTGTCCACACATTTTCCGTTACTTTCCATATCACCCTGCTGAAAATATGCCGGAAAACGGTCTAAATACTGAGAATACGGAAGAATCGCATGAGTAGTTGCTGCATAGAAATTTCTGTACCAGATTCCGATCAGTCCCATTAACACAGGAATGTTTTCTCCAAAATCTGCCGTCTGGAAATGTTGGTCTGTATCGTAAGCTCCTCTTAATAATTGTTCAAAATTTTCATAACCCACTGCAAGAACGATACTTAAGCCAATCGCACTCCAAAGCGAGTATCTTCCGCCAACCCAATCCCAGAATTCGAAAATATTTTCCTCTGCAATTCCGAAGTCTTTAACTGCCTGAACGTTAGTAGATAAAGCGACAAAGTGTTTTGCTACATCTTCCTGTTTTCCGGCTTTTAAGAACCAGTCTTTCGCAGAATTGGCATTCGTCATTGTTTCCTGTGTCGTAAACGTTTTGGAAGCAATGATAAATAAAGTGGTTTCAGGGTTTAAAGTTTTCACAGTTTCCGCCAGATGATTTCCGTCTACATTGGAAACAAAATGAACGTTTAACCTTGTTTTAAAATGCTTCAGAGCTGAAACTACCATCACAGGTCCCAAGTCTGAACCTCCGATTCCGATGTTCACCACATCTGTAATTTCTTTTCCGGTAAAACCTTTGTGATCTCCCGAAATAATGCTTTCGGAAAAAGATTTCATATGATCCAGAACTCTTTTGATCTGAGGCTTGATATTTTCGCCGTCTACCAAAATTTCTTTATCTGAAAAATCCCTCAAAGCAGTATGAAGAACAGCTCTTCCTTCCGTTTCGTTAATTTTATCTCCCGAAAACATTTTAGAAATCGCATCTTTCAATTCGCATTCTTCTGCAAGGTTTAAAAGTAGATTTTTTGTTTTGGAATCAATTAAATTTTTAGAATAATCAAACAAAAAATTAGGTCTTTTGATTGAAAATTCATTAAAACGGTTCGGATTGTATTGGAAAAGGCTTCTTAAATCGAAATCATTGTTGGCAAATTGTTCATCAAGCGCTTTCCAGCTATTGGTTTGAGTAGGATTTATTTTTGATAGCATACATTAAGTTTAAGATTTAATAAGCTGAATTTCTGTAAGAACAGGCTAAATTTCGCTGAAATTCAAGTATATGTTTTAAACCGCAAATTTAAGTAATTTTCAGGCAATGATGTTAATTAAGCATTAAAAAAAGCGGGTGAGTTCAAATTCAATAATATGATAGAGCCATATATTATTGAATTTTACAAACAATTAGTACAATTAAATAACGTAAAAAATATATTCTGGAAAACATTGATTAAGCATAAAATCTCACTATCTTAATATTCATAAACAGGAGGTGAAGAGGTAATTGAAAGTACGGATTAAAGGTTGCTAAACATTAGAATTTGTAATAGGATACTTTTGGTTGGTGAATTAATAGATTTAATTATTTATACAATTTCACAATTTCTTATAAGAAAAGTGACTGTCTAAATGTTTAAACGGTCACTTCTCATATAATTACTGTAGTTGAATATATTAAACGATAGTAATTTGAACAGCAATCCATCTGGTTCCATCACTAACAATTTTCACTTTTGGATAGACGCTGCGTATTTCATAAAAAGATGTACTGTTGTTAGAATAGTTAGTACTTACACCATCCAAATATGTCCCATATATTGGGTAGTTGGTATAAGCAATAACTCCGCCGCCGGCAGGACCGCTGTTTACTCCATCCGAATCATTTATAAAATGAATTTCTCTTCCTGGGCAAGTGGTTGGATCAGGTAGTTTTATATTATAAAGTGTGATATCATAAGCCGGTGCTGTTGCGTTATTAATTGCCGTTGTGACATTGGCAGAGTTAACTGTAGCTGAAAGCCTAAGAAATACATAATAATCATCATCGTCAATAGTATATGCCTGAGCTGTTGATGTTCTGGAGCCGGTCACGAATGTAATATTCTGATAAACAGCTCCTCCTAAGCCTACTGACTTCCATTGCGTTCCATCCCAATAATAGTATCCTTGCGTAAGATTCCCGCTTGCTCCCGTATTAAAAACCAGCAATCCGGTTGCCTGACCTGCAGTTCCATCCAGATCCATAATATTAGATGTCAGATTGACTCTTGGAGGCAAAAATCCTTTATTAGAAGCCGTAACATCAAGTTTTGCAGATGTATCCGGTGATGATGTACCAATTCCAATGCTGCCATTGTTTCCATAGATCCAGTTTCCTATATTGAGCTGATTTCCTGTATTATTTGCAGCAGCAACATTATTACCTATAATAATGTTGTTATTAGCATTTAGAGTACTACCAGCTAATTTTCCTATTAGAATATTATCATTTCCATGAGAACTATAGCCTGCGGAAGCTCCTATAGATATATTAGAGGAGCCAATATTATCATATCCCGCTTTATTTCCAATTAAAACATTATCACTGGAGTTTGTATCTTGGTATCCAGCCTGTTTACCAATGTATACATTACCGTTATTGTTATTAGAATTTAAGCCTGCTTCAGAACCCAAGATAACTCCATTAAGAAAAGATCCCGCATTTGACCCTGCATTATCTCCGATCATTACAGTATGGCTAGCTCCATCTGTATCTACAGAATCTAAATTTAACCCTGCTGCTTTTCCTATTATTACAGCAGCTTCATCGGGAGCGGAAGCTGCACCTCCCAAACTTTGACCTGCAGCATATCCAATAACAACTGCAGAATGAGTTTTTGAGTAAGCACCGGCATAATCACCAATAAAAATATTTTGATGAGCACTGAGTAAAGCACTATCACCAGATCCTTGTCCTATAAAAATATTAGAATAGCCAGTACCTGTGGTAGTACCGGTAGAATTTTGACCGGCATCCTGAGTAACATGGTTGTTGCTGCCCACCATTCTTAGGTCTCCTAATGAAGCGGTACCACCGCTCATTTTCTGCCAAAGGCTGCCATCGAAATAATAGTATCCAACAGCATCTATATTTGTTCTAGGAAATGAAGCATTTCCACCCGACACATCTGTAATGTAGATTAAAGCTCCTTTCTGATCTGTTCCATAGGCAGAAGTAAGGCTTGTAAGCTCAGCACGTGTAAGTCTTGGCGCTTGGAGACCATAGAACTGAGCATTATCGGTAATAGTACCAAAGCTATCTCTTTTGGCGCTGACATCTAATGTTGTTTTTGGCGTTTCTGTATTTACTCCAACTTGAGAAAGAGAAAATGTAAAGCTGCTAAGTGCAACTATTGTTAAACTTTTTTTCATTGTTTTATTTTATTTTTATTCAAAATTTAATTTAAATCTTACTTTGTGAAATTACTGGATCGGAACAGCGAAATATCTTTTCCAATATTCCCATAAGTTTTGTTATTTTTAATATCTATTTAAAGTTAAACCTGACACCAATACTTTTTGTTATATAACTTATAATGGCGGAGCTCTATTCGAAAGCTTGTTTATACATGTCTGCTTAATTTTCGAATTAGAATAGCCTTTATCATCATTTTTTGGCTTAATCAACAAATTTTTTTGTGTAAAACTATTTTCTAAATAAAGAGTTCTAAAATAATTTGAAGTATTTAATGATTTTGCATTTTCAAAATGGCTGCTTTTGAAAAAAATAGATTCAAGATTATTATAGAAATGTTTTATGGGAACTACGTTTTTTTTTAATCTACTTTTTGTTAATTTATTTTTAGTTTTCTTTTCTTTAATAGTCTTTAAAAAAATATTTTCTGCCCCATACATATAAGAGTCTTTTGTTATAAAAAAAATAACTTCATAGGTTATTAAGGTTCTGTTATTATTGATAGAGCGTAAATTGGAAACTTCTGTATCTATGTTTATATATTCCTTATATAAAATCATATTTCCATATAATACATTACTTATTAAAATCAAAAAAATTCTAATAAAGGATCGTGTTTTTTTTGTAGATGGAATCATTGAGTGATCAATTTTTACAAAAATATGATCATATTTAAACTTAAGTATGTATTCTTTCTAGCATTCACAGAAATGCTTGTGTTTATGAAAATTACTGATAGTCAGTATTTTAATTTAGCTGATTTGTAAATTTATTTATCTGATTAATAAAAGTGTTATAGTTTTTTATATATTTACGAATGTAGTTAACATAGCTAATTCATTTTTAGTTTGTAATCTCAAATTAATTTTATGATTTGGAATAATTCTAATATTATTACTGAAAATGCTTTAATAAAAAAATATTTTATACAATTTCATTATGTTTTACTTATTGTATTATTGCTTAATTGTATTTTATACTATTTAGAAGGTAATCAGTTATATAATATTTTTTTACTCGCTTTTTTTTGTGATTTATTTGCTGCTTTAGTAATCTACAGGTTAGATTATATACTCATTGAACCTTATGTGATACCTTATTTAATTATTGTTTTTTTGTTTCTTTGTTATTTTTGCTCACTCACTTGGAGTAATAGTCCTACTGTACTCATTTTTTTACTCTTTTCCCTTTAGGAACTTATACTATTTTTTCAAAAAAAATTGTGATTATTTGGACCGTAATTTCTTGTTTGACTATTATTATGATAGTATTTGTTTTTAAAAATACATTTACAATACCTCAAACAAAAGGAAATTCACATTTTAATAGCAGTAAAATTATTATTTCTTATGCATTAATTTTTGGATTTATTTTTTATTATAATTCTATATTGATTAAATCAAAATATACACATATAATACAAAAAGAAGAAAATGATTTTGAAGATTCCTTATTATCAGATGAGGAAAATTTAGAAGGCGGTTTTGATGAAAAAAAGATTATTTTTTATAATGAATTATACCAACAAATAGAAAATTATTTCAAAATAAATACTCCTTGGAAAGATTCAAATTTCAATATTCAAGTTTTAGCCCATAATATTCAGAGCAATACTACCTATATTTCAAGAGCCATCAACTTAAATGCAGGAATGAATTTCAAGAATTTTGTAAATGTTTACAGAGTAGAATTTATAAAAACTGAAATTCAAAACAACAAAAATTACCGTCGTTATAAACTACTTTATTTATATTCAAAAGCAGGATTTAAGCATCAATCAACTTTCAATAAAGCTTTCAAAAGAATCACGAATATGACTCCATCTGACTATATAGAATTTATAAATAAAGAGAATACCCTTAATAAAGACTAAATGTAACCAGACTGTGTGGCTTCAATATTAGAACAATAATACGCAGAAGATTTTGTATGGTCGGCTTCTTTATCTTCTGCCAAATGATTTCTCCGTTCTTTTTGTTTTTTTGTAATTACCTTTATTTTTTAATAATTGTAGCTCAGGGTTTTGTGTATCTGTATCAATCACTTTATTAGCCGTTTGCAAAAGGGAACTGAAAACTTAAAAGAAGTCAGATTGCAAAATATTCGGTAATGAATAAAAACCCTTATGACAGTTTCGAAATACACAGGTGAACAGTAAAACACTTATCTAACGAGGATTTTATGAGAGATTTTTTAAGCATAAAAAACCTCCGGATTTACCGAAGGTTTATTGTAAAATTTAAAATATATATAGATAACCGAAGTTAGGATCGCTATATTTCTGTTGTAGGCTGTTTTTTAACAGGTTTTCTTTTTCTTACGAAATAAACAGCGGCAATTCCGATTAATACAATTGGCCAGACTGTGATGAGTCCTACTACAATTTTCTGGATCAGATAATATCCTTCCACAAAAGCTGATTTTGCACTGTACAGAAAATCAAATTTGTATTTGTCGTCTATGCTTTGTGTGTTGGTAACAGCGATTTCTGCTATTCGTATTTTGGGTTCTTTAATGTAAATATCAACGGTGCTGTATTTCAGCATATCAGTCATATTCATGCTTTCCAGTTGCTGGCTGTTTCCTTCCTTCATATTTTCATCGCTCATGGTTACTTTGTCTTTATTTACCTTCATCTGAGCAATATTGTCGGTTGTTTTTTTGTTTCGCTGAGCTTCCAGAGCGGAATATTTAATATTTGCCGTTACATCTTCCGCATTAATCGATCTTGCATTCAGGAACAGTTTTTTATTGTTAATTAAAGTGAGCAGTTCGCCCAGTTTTTCTGTGGGAACTCTTACTTGCATGGCATTTTCGGACTGGTATTTTTTTATCAGCATTGCCTGCTCGTCTGATGTGTTGTAAGTTTCTTCAGAAACAACGTTGCTTTTTAGGTCGCTGTGTGTTACAAATCCACCCAATTCCTGAACCGATTTTTCGATTGAAATTGTTGCTTCGTACACATCTTTCACTTCCATATTTACATCTGCTGTTTTAATGAACTGTTTGTCTTTTACGTTCATCGTTGCAACAGAAGAAACACTGTCTGAAGTTATTGTTGCTGCGGAATCCGCGTTTGCATATTTTTCCAGTTCTGAAGAAGAAACTTCTCCTTTTTTACATGAATAAAACCCTAATAAAATTGCTGTTGCGATGGTGAGTCTGATGTACTTCGTTTTCATAGATATAGATTTTTAATGTTTTGCTTATCCCAAAGTTCAGACATAATCATTTGTAATATTTGAAAATGAAACGTAAAAATTCTGTAAAGAAAAATTCCATTTTAATTATTTGAAATTCAGTATTTTGTAAATTATTAACGATTTGGATACCCTATTTTCGGAGTAATTTTTGCTGTTCTTTTACAAATCAAACACAACAAATTATTATGTCAAATACTTTTTCCAAAATCCGAAACGCCATAGAATTATTCAGATCCATAGATTTTGATCAGTTAAGTGCTATTTCTCAAAAGGTAAATCTTCCCAAGCTGATGGAAAATTTCTCCAAATTAGATGATAAACAGCTTAACGGAATGATGAAAATGCTCGATCCGAATAAAAAGAAGAAAGAGCTTCCTGCAATCGATGGCGATTTTTACGATATATATCACACATTAAGCCCTGAACAGCGTGAAATTCAGTTAAAAGTGAGAGCATTCATGGAAAAAGAAGTTAAACCACTTGTTAATCATTATTGGCTGAGAGATGAGTTTCCGCATGAATTAATCCCAAAATTTCAGAAACTGAATATCTGCGGAGTTACTTACGAAGGGTACGGCTGTCCCGGAATGCCTTTTTTAATGGAGGGTGTTATTGCGATGGAAATGGCTAGAATTGATGCTTCCATTGCTACCTTTTTCGGAGTGCAGTCTGGTTTGTCAATGGGTTCCATTTATATCTGCGGTTCAGAAGAGCAAAAGCAGAAATGGCTTCCTCAGATGCAGAGATTTGAAAAAATCGGAGCTTTTGGATTAACAGAACCTGAAGTTGGCTCCGGAGCTGCAGGAGGATTAACGGTTACCTGTAAAAAAACGCCAGAAGGCTGGATCCTGAACGGACAGAAGAAATGGATCGGAAATGCAACATTTGCAGACTTAATTATTATCTGGGCAAGAGATTTAGATGACGGCGAAGTGAAGGGATTTATCGTAGAAAAAGACAATCCCGGGTATTCCGTTGAGAAAATCAAAGGTAAAATGGCGTTGAGAATTGTTCAGAATGGGTTGATTACGCTGAAAGATTGTTTAGTAACAGAAGAAAACAGACTTCAGAATGCCAATTCCTTTAAAGACACCGCAAAAGTTTTGCGAATGACGAGAGCGGGAGTCGCATGGATGGCAACAGGATGCGCAAGAGGAGCGTACGAAAGTGCACTGGATTACACAAGAAAAAGAGAACAGTTCGGAAAACCGATTGCTTCTTTCCAGATGATTCAGGGACATCTGGTAGAGATGCTTTCTAATCTTACGGCAATGCAGACGATGGTTTTCAGGCTTTCCGAAATGCAGGATGAAGGAATTTTAGAAGACGAACACGCTTCTCTGGCAAAAGTTTTCTGTACCATGAGAACCAGGGATATTGTTTCCAGAGCGCGTGAAGTGATGGGAGGAAACGGAATTCTGCTGGAATATGATGTCGCAAGATTTGTAGCCGATGCGGAAGCGATTTATTCTTATGAAGGAACAAAGGAAATCAACTCCCTTATCGTAGGAAGATCAATTACAGGTTTCAGCGCATTTGTATGATATTAAAAATGAATGGTTAATGATCAAATCACTTTGCTTGTTAATTTCAAAATTCACTCGTGAAGTAAAATTCACCATTGACCATTCAATCTTTTATTTCACTAAGGTTTTATATTTTTCTTTATTATCGATAATCATCCAAAGATTGATAAGGAAAAGAACTCCGGCAATTGACATTCCCATGGGAGATTTGTCTAAGGTGAAGATATGGCAGACAATTCCGATCATTACCGGAAGAATAATAATGGCGCCTAAAGCTCTCGTTTTAGGAAAAACAAAAAGCAGACCGCCTATAACTTCGACTATTCCTGTAAGCGGCATCAGCCAACTGATTTCTCCAAATGCGGCAAAAAGTTTCATTTGTTCGGGAGTCGGCTTTTCCATCGGCATATAATTGAAGAATTTATTTAATCCGGCATTAATAAACATTAATCCGAAAAGAAGAGACAGGATAAATTTTACGATTTTCATGTTTTCATTTTTTATTAAAGTTAAATAAAAATACAATTGGCTGATTAAAAAGAAAATAAAATTTAAATAAATTCTCTGTTTTGAGAGATATTTAGTAAACTATATGGATTGATTTAATATATTTGTTGCACAATACAAATAAAACTAAATATTATGCTGAAAAATCTTAAAAAACTAAATCGTGCAGATTTAAGAGAAATTAAAGGAGGCGGTGGCGCAGAAAAATGCGATATCGGACCTGTTGGATGTCCTTGTAAAATTCCGCCGGGCGATCCTTGTTTAGGTGGAGGAGGAGATCCCGGAAATCCTGGAGACCCTGTAGGATATTGTCCGGACAGTGGACAGTATATCTACTGTACGGAAGTTTGTCCAAACGGATTACAGCCGCTTTGCGCATTGTAACAATAAAAAAGAAAGCCTTCAAAATTCGAAGGCTTTCTTTTGTTTTAATCCATTTCTTTTAATGTGATATTTTTGGAAATTTTATATGTCTTTTTCTTTTTATTGGGTTTTTCTTCTTCACCCAGCAATTTTCCCCAAGGCTGAAGTCCCTGAACTCTCTCAAAAATAATCTTAATAATAGCAATCGCCGGAATACATAAAAACATACCTGCAATTCCCCACAAATGTTCTCCAATAAGAATTCCTATAAAAGAAAATAATGCGTTGATCTTTACTTTTGATCCTACCACAAACGGAAGAACAATATTTCCGTCCACAACATGAACCGCAATATATCCGATTGCTACATAAATACAGGTAGAAGGAGTAGAGGTTGCGAAAGCGATAAAGCAGGAGATCAGTAAACTTATGCAGATTCCGAGATAAGGAATTACATTTAATAAACCTGTAAGAACTCCCAGAAGAATCGCATATTTAACGCCTAAAATTGTAAGGACAATAGAGGTAAGAGTAGAAACAATCAGGATCTGAAGACAAAGTCCGATGATGTATTTTTTGGTCATAACTCTCACTTCGCCTACCACTTCCTGAACACTCGTTTTGTGTTTCTCGCTAAAAACCGTAATAATAAAGTTGTTTAAAATTCTTCTGTAATTTAAAATGAAGATGAAAAACAGAATGAAAAATACAAAGAAACCTAAACTTGAAGAAAATACTCCAAAAGTGAATCCCAGAATAACTCCTGAGGAAGATAAAAGCTTATTTAAGCCCTGATCAAGATAGTTCAGCTGTTCATCTATTTTCACATGAAAAGTTCTGGAAACCCAATGCTGGATATCTGCAGCCACGGAGGTAAACTGCTGTTTGAGATGCGGAATATCTTTGCTGAAGTCGGAAAGCTGTGATCCGAAAAAATAAATCAGACCTGTTAAAATAAGCAGCATCATTAGAACTGAAGCAATGGTAGACATTGATCTTGAAAATCTCAATCTTCTCTCCAGAAAATTGGCAACAGGCAAAAAAAGCATAGCCATTAAAAATGCCAGAAAAAACGGAGCTAAAATGCTTTTCCCCAATGAAATAAGGTAGCCTAATCCGATGATGGAAATAACGACCAGCGTAAGTTTTACAAGAAAAGGAAGTCGAAGTAAATTCATGGTGTGAAAATCTGTTCTATAAAAATAATAAAAACCGTTCGAGTTAAGTGCTTTAACCTTTAAATCTTTTTCAACTCATTAGAAAAATGTATGCCATTTAATAAGGCTGTTTACCTTTAGTAAAAAAACAATAAAAAACACATCTCAAATCTGAGACGTGTTTTTTATTTAAATGATAAGTCTGAATTATTTTTCCAGTGCAATTTCGATTACCTCTTCCATTCTGCTAACGTAATGTACATTCAGATTTTTCAGATAATCTTTTTTAATTTCTTCCACATCTTTTCTGTTGGCTTCACAAAGAATCACCTCTTTAATTCCGGCTCTTGTTGCTGCCAGAAGTTTTTCTTTAATTCCACCCACCGGAAGAACTTTTCCTCTTAAAGTAATCTCTCCTGTCATGGCAAGATGAGGTTTTACCTTTTTATTTTTAAAAGAAGAAACCATAGAAGTCAGCATGGCGATTCCTGCTGAAGGTCCGTCTTTTGGCGTTGCACCTTCGGGAACGTGAACGTGGATGTTTTTCTTTTCAATATCATCCTGAGAAATTCCAAGTTCATCATGTTTCGCTTTAATATATTCCAGTGCAATGGTTGCAGATTCTTTCATAACAGTTCCTAAGTTTCCGGTCATGGATAATGAACCTTTTCCGTTACTTAAAATACTTTCAATGAATAAAATATCTCCTCCTACACTTGTCCATGCAAGACCTGTTACAACGCCCGGAACACCGGTAATTTCAGATAAGCTTTTCGGTCTCGGAACGCCTAAAATTTCGTCTACTTTTTCGATGGAGATTTTAGGATCGTAATCTTTCACCAAAGCAGTCTGCAAAGCTACCCAGCGAGCAATTCCTGCAATTCTTTTTTCAAGAGATCTTACCCCGCTTTCCGAAGTGTGCGCTTCAATAATATGTTTTAATTCAGCATTGCCCAGTTTGAATGATTTAGAATCCAAGCCGTTTTCTTCCTGCTGTTTTTTTATTAAATGTCTTTTTGCAATTTCAATCTTTTCCTCTAAAGTATAGCCTGCAATCTGAATGATTTCAGTTCTGTCTAACAGAGGAGTCTGAATGGTTGATAATGAATTTGCCGTTGCAATAAACATCACTTTAGACAAATCATAACCCATCTCTAAGAAATTATCATAGAATGAATTATTCTGTTCAGGATCAAGAACTTCTAAAAGTGCCGAACTTGGATCGCCATGTAATCCCTGTCCGATTTTATCCATTTCATCCAGAACAATAACAGGATTGGAGGTTCCGGATTTTTTGATAGACTGAAGAATTCTTCCCGCCATCGCGCCAATATATGTTTTTCTGTGACCACGGATCTCACTTTCATCATGAAGCCCACCCAAAGAAAGTCTTACATATTTTCTTCCCAATGCATCCGCAATAGATTTTCCCAATGAAGTTTTACCAACTCCCGGAGGTCCTACAAGCAAAAGGATAGGGGATTTCATGTTGTTTTTAAGCTTTAAAACCGCCATGTGCTCCAGAATTCTTTTCTTGATATCCTCTAAACCGAAATGGGCTTTATCTAAAATTTTCTCCGCTTTGGCAATATCAAAAATATCTTTGGTGTACGTTTCCCAAGGAAGGTCTGTGAAAAAATCCAGATAATTTCTCTGAACATTATAATCTGGTGAATTCGGATTCTGACGCTGTAATCTGTTGATTTCCTTTTGGAAATGTTCCTCTACTTCATCGCTCCACTTTTTGGATTTTGCTTTATTAATCAAATCTTCCACATCGCCTTCCGGTCCACCTCCCAACTCTTCCTGAATCGTTCTGATCTGCTGGTTCAGGAAATATTCTCTCTGCTGTTTATCAAGATCCTTTGATGTTTTCTGATGAATCTGGTTTCGCAATTCAAGCTTTCTGAAATCTTCATGCATCATTTCGTAGCACTTATTGGCTCTTTCCATCAGATTTTTTTCTTCTAGAAGTTTCTGTTTGTCTGAAGACGGAAAGTTAGCGTTGGTGCAGATGAAATTTAGAAGATCATCATTGTTGTTGATGTTTTTTATGGCAAAATTCGCAGCATTCGGAATGTTTGGATCCAGCTCAATAATTTTAAGGGCAAGATCTTTTACGTTTTCCAGCAATGCTTCGTATTCTTCCTTGTTTTTAGGCTTAGAATCCTTTAATTTTGATATTTCTGCTTTAAAATAAGGCTGTTTTTCAACAACTTTCTTTATTTTAAAACGGTGAAAACCTTTGGTAATAGCCGTGATATTTCCTTCCGGAAGTTTAATGATTTTGATGATCTTTGCCAAAGTTCCGGTCTGGAACAAGTCTTTTTCGGCAGGCTGTTCAAGATCTGAATTTTTCTGGCTTACGATTCCGATAAAATCGCCGTTTTTCTGCGCTTCTTCCAATAACTGAATAGATGCTTTTCTTCCGGCAGTAATCGGGATTACAACATTCGGGAACATCACCATATTTCTTACAGGAAGGATCGGGAATATCTTTTGCTCAGAATTTTTTTCTGTTTCCGCAAGATCATCAATGTTGATTTCCTGAGCTACAATATCAAATCCGTCGCTTATCATTTCTTCTAAACTTATATCTTCAAATTCTGTCATAGTAAATCGAATGACAAATTGTCATTATCGTTTTAATTCGTTAACGTGAAATTTCATAATATGTTTTAAAAAGGCAACCCATATTATGTGTGCTTAAATTCCACAAGACTTATGCCATTTGTTTTTTGCTAAAAAATACGGTCAAAATTTCCTTTTTCATAAAAATTAAATTTTAAAAATTAAAATAAAGGTCTTGTATTTCCGTAATTTCTTAAAAATGTGTATTTTCGCAAACTGATAAAAAACTATAATTTATATAATGGCAATTTTAGGACAAATTAGGAGTAGACCTTGGCTTTTGATGGGAGTAATTGCACTGGCGCTTTTGGCGTTCCTTGTAAACCCCGACAGTATTGATAAGGTTTTTGGTAAAAATCCTGATGTTTTAGGAAAAGTGAATGGTGAGAAAATTACCCGTGAAGAGTTTAACGATCAACTTTTCGTGCTGCAACAACAGGCTGAACAGCAAGGTCAACCAAAAAATGGTCTTGAAGAGCAGGCATGGCAATTGCTTGTGCAGTCGAAACTGATCAAACAGCAATTCGAGAAAATGGGCTTCGAAATGACGGATGATTATTTCTGGAACCAGATCCAGTACGATCAGATGTTTGCTCAGCAGAAGCAGTTTTTTGATGAAAAAGGTAATTTTAAGACTCAGGAGCTTAAAAAACAAATCGAAGATATGAAGGCTGCTTCGCCGGAAAGTTACAACCAGTGGTTGAAAACCAGAAAATCAATCGAGTACAGATTGATGGCGAGACAGGTATTTGCAAATGTTTCTACCGGAATCACGACAGGGAAAAAAGAAGCGGAAGAGCTGATGAGAGAAAGAGATCAGTTAGCGGATATCGATTTCGTGAAAGTAGATTATGCAACGTATCTTCAAAAAAATAACATCAAAGTTACGACAGAAGATTTAGCTAATTATATTAAGCAGCATCCGGTAATGTTTAAGGCTGAAGAAAGCAGAAACATAGGGATTGTATATTTTCCTTCTAAGCCAAGCCCTGCAGATGATGCAGCCGCTCAGAAAGAAATAAATAAATTATTCTCTGTAGGAAGCGATGCGAGCGGAGGTTCTGAAAACTTCCAGAATACAAAGAATGACTCTATGTTCATTATGGCAAATTCTGATATGCCTTTCAATCCGCAATATCTTAAGCCTAACCAATTGCCTCAAGCTATTCAGGCTCAGCTTCCAACTGCAGCAATCGGTCAGACTTTTGGTCCTTACAAAGAGCAGAATTTTTATGTAGTTTCTAAACTTTTAGATAAAAAGACTTCAGATTCTACATTATCAAGACATATTCTAATTGCGTTCAAAGGAAGTCCTGCAGGAGAAGGCGTTACAAGATCTAAAGAACAGGCTAAAAAATTAGCAGATTCTATCGGAGCGATTGTAAAAGCTAATCCCGGGAAGTTCACAGAATTCCTTAAATTGTCAAACGATCCGAATTCTGCTGCTCAAGGCGGTAGTTTAGGATGGACAACTCCTGAAACGCCTTTCGTTCCTGAGTTCTTAAAATATCTGTCTGAAAATCCTAAAGGTGCGACAGGTGTTGTAGAAACGCAATTCGGTTATCACATCATCAATATTGAAGATAAAAAACCGGGAGCAATGGCTTACAAAGTGGCAAACCTTGTAAAAGCAATTAAACCTTCTGATGCTACGGAAGCAGAAGTAAATAAGAATGCGAGCAGATTTGTTCAGCAGGTTCAGGGAAAATCTTTCAACGATTTCGTGAATATTGCTAAGAAAGCAAATTATCAGTTCTCTAATCCTAAGCAGGCGAAGAGATTCGACGGTCAGCTTCAGGGATTGGGAACAGACAAAGATTCGGAAATTCTGGCATGGGCTTTCGACAAGAAAAGAGAAAAAGGAGATACTGAATTATTCACAGTAGACGGAACAGGAGATAAAATTGTAGTTTACTTAAACGGTAAGCAGGAAAAAGGAACTGCAGATCCGGAATCTGTAAGAGATCAGATTGAAGTTGTAGTTAAAAATAAACTGGCTGCAAAACAGATTTCAGAGAAAATCGGGAAAGCAGGAAATTTAGATCAGATTGCTAAACAATTCGGAACGACAAAACAGTCTGCACAGGTTAACCTGTTAAATCCTTCTGTAGCAGGTTCTATGGAGCCTAAAGTTGCAGGAGCAGCATTTGGAGTGAAGAAAGGACAGCTTTCTAAGCCGGTTGAAGGGGGAACAGGAGTTTACGTTCTTATTAAAAAGAATGAGATCACAAACAAACAGCCCGGAGATCTTAAACAGTTTACAGAATCTGTTACCCAGAGAAATGGAGGAATGTTCGGACAGGCTTGGTTAAAGAGCTTACAGGACAATGCAGATATCGAAGACTACAGAATCGAGATCTGGAACAAGCTGGGTTCTCAGCAACAATAAAAATAATTTTTAAGATAGATAAAAAGCGGCAAAGTTTTTGCCGCTTTTTTTGTGTGTAACGCAGAGCAATAAAGAAAAACATTCAGTTAAATGTAGTATATTTGCTCATTAGAAAAAATTTAGCAAGTGAAGTTCAGTAAAGAATTAAAAGCTGGTGTGATCGCACTATTAGCCATTGTTGGTTTTGTGGTGCTTTTTCAGTTTATGAAGGGCAGAAGCCTTTTTACTACCGACAATATATTTTACGCAAGATATGATAACGTAGAAGGTCTGGCTCAGTCTTCGCCGGTTTCCATTAACGGGTTAAAGGTTGGTCAGGTAGATAAAATTATTCCTAATACATCCAAAGACGGTAAGATTGATTTTATTGTAAAAATTACAGTAGATAACAATTTTGAGTTTTCAAAAAATTCAACATTAGAGATTTTTGAACCAAGTTTAATGGGAGGAAAAGAGATGAGAATTAATCTCATGTATGGAGGACAGACGGCAAAAGACGGTGATACTTTAAGGGGTGCTTTTAAATTGGGAACTTTAGGAAGCCTATCTTCTCAGGTAGGTCCTGTAAAAGATCAGTTACAGGTTGTATTACACAGAGTAGATTCTTTGATGGCGAACGCAAACCAGCTTGTTGATGCCCAAAACAGACAGGAGATTAAATTACTACTGGCGAATCTTAATAAAACGGTTGCCGCTTTACAGACTACTGCAGGAAGTGTAAATTCTCTAGTGGGACACAATGATCCTAAACTTCAGAAAGTATTGGATGACGCAAGTCTTACCATGCAGAGCGGAAAAGTAACTTTAGACAAGTACGGGAATTTAGCAGAAAGTATTGATACTAAGAAACTAAATGCTACCATTGCTAATTTAGATGCAACAGTAGGGCAGTTAAATAATGTAGTTTCAGGAATCGACAGAGGTGAGGGAAGTTTAGGTAAAATTATGAAAGATGATCAGCTTTATAATAATCTGAATGCTGCTTCCAATAATCTCAATGCTTTAATTGAAGATCTGAAAGCACATCCCAAAAAATATGTTAACTTCTCCGTTTTCGGAAAAAATAATAAAGACTAATTTTTTTAAACCATGCATTATATCCCTAATATTATTTTTCTGATTTTATTAATTGCAGGTTTTGGACTTTTTGTAAAAAGTCTGCAAAAGATATATAGAAACATCAGATTAGGACGTGAGATCAATCGCAGCGACAGAAGAGGAGAGAGATGGGCAACGATGGCAAATGTTGCGATGGGTCAGAGTAAGATGACAAAACGTCCTGTAGCCGGAATTTTACACCTTTTTGTGTATGTAGGTTTCATCATCATCAATATCGAGCTTATTGAGATTGTGGTGGACGGAATCTTCGGAACGCACAGATTTTTATCGACCATTTTAGGAACCACGTTTTATGTTTTCTTCACCGCCACTTTAGAGATACTGGCTCTTTTAGTGGTAATCGGGGTGGTACTCTTTTTTATCCGTAGAAATTTTTACGGGGTGAAAAGATTAACCATGAAAGAACTTTTAGGATGGCCAAAAGAAGATGCAAACTGGATTTTGATTATCGAATTTGCTTTAATGATGGCTTTCTTTACGATGAATGCTTCAGATTTTATTCTGCAGTCGAATGGTTACGGTCATTTTGTGAAGGTTGGCTCTTTCCCGATCAGCGAGATGACGTTCGTTCCGTTTCTTGAGGTTTTCAGTTTCAGCGACGGATTTTTATTCGGAGTAGAACGTGCAGCGTGGTGGTTCCACTTTGTAGGGATCTTATTCTTTATGAACTATCTTTATTATTCAAAACATTTACACATCATCCTTGCTTTTCCGAGCACATGGTATGCAAACCTGAATGAAAAAGGAAAATTCAACAATCTTGAGTCTGTAACGAAAGAAATTAAACTGATGATGGATCCGAATGCAGATCCTTACGCAGCTCCGGCAGAAGGAGAAGCGGAAACTCCTGCAAAATTTGGAGCTGAGGATATTTTTGATCTTAATCAGGTACAGCTTCTGAATGCCTATTCCTGTACAGAATGTGGTCGTTGTACTGCTGTTTGTCCGGCAAATATTACGGGCAAAAAATTGTCTCCGAGAGCTATCTTAATGAAGACAAGAGACCGTCTGGAAGAGGTAGGAAAGAATATCGATAAGAACGGAAAATTTGTAGACGACGGTAAAAAACTGTTGAACGATTACATCACCAAAGAAGAATTATGGGCTTGTACAACCTGTAACGCATGTACAGAAGCTTGTCCGGTTTTACTGGATCCGCTTTCCATTATCTTTGAAATGAGACGATTCCTTGTGATGGAGCAGTCTGCTGCACCGCAAGAACTGAATCTGATGATGACGAATGTAGAAAACAACGCTGCACCGTGGCAATACAATCAGGCAGACCGTCTGAACTGGGCAAAAGACTAATTAATGTAACAATCTAAAATGTAACGATGTAGCAATCATTTCATGAATAAACTGTTACAATGTTATATTGGTAAACTGAATTAAAATGGATTTCAATATAAAAACAATGGCAGAATATGCTGCCGAAGGAAAATCGCCTGAAGTTTTATTCTGGGTAGGTTGTGCGGGAAGTTTCGACGACCGCGCTAAAAAAATTACGAAAGCATTTTGCAAAATTTTAAATAAAATAGGCGTGGAATTCGCTGTACTTGGGCAGGAAGAAAGCTGTACAGGAGATCCCGCAAAACGTGCAGGAAACGAATTTGTTTTCCAGATGATGGCGTTAACGAATATCGAAATTCTGAATGCTTACGAAGTAAAAAGAATTGTTACCGCTTGTCCGCACTGCTTCAATACGCTGAAAAATGAATATCCGAATTTAGGAGGAAACTATGAAGTAATGCATCACACCCAATTCCTTAAAAAATTAATGGAAGAAGGACGTCTGAAAATTGAAGGCGGTGCATTCAGCGGTAAAAAAATTACATTCCATGATCCTTGTTATCTGGGAAGAGCCAATGATGAATATGAAGCACCGAGACTTTTACTGGAAAAACTGGATGCCGAACTGGTGGAAATGAAGCGTTGTAAAACCAACGGGCTTTGTTGTGGGGCCGGAGGAGCACAGATGTTTAAAGAACCCGAAAAAGGGAAGAAAGATATTAATATCGAGAGAACCGAGGAAGCGTTGTCATTCGAACCGAAAGTAATAGCAACCGGATGTCCTTTCTGTAATACAATGATGACGGATGGTGTAAAACACTTCAATAAGAATGATGAAGTTGCCGTAAAAGATATTGTAGAACTTCTTGCTGAAGCAGAAGATTTATAAAAACTCAATAAAACATAAGCTCAGGATTTTCCTGAGTTTTTTGTTTGGTGATAATTTCTCTATACCGGATTACGGTATGAAGAAAAAATTGTAATTTTACCTTTTAAATTGATTAAAATGAAGATTGAAGAATCTAATATTGTAGAAGCAAACGACTACAGAGTAATAATATATCCTGCATCCAGACCTTTTGAAACAAAAGAAGCAAAGCAGATTACAGAGAAACTTTTTGATTTTCTGGCGACTTGGGCGGCTCATGGAAAACCGCTTTCTTCCTCTTTTAAAATTGAGAAAAATCAGTTTATCATTATCTGTGTAGATGAGGAAAAAGAAATGGCTTCAGGGTGCAGCATCGATGCATTGGGAAAGGTAATGAGAGAAATTGATGAAGAATATCAGTTGGGATTATTCGACAGAATGAAAGCGAGCTTTATAGAAAACGGAGAAGTAAAAACTTTAAAACTGAACGATTTTAAATCAAAAGTAAGAAACGGAGAAATCTCTAAAGACATTCAGGTTTTTGATTTCTCTAAAAACACCTATCTGGAATTTATAGGGAATTTTCTTTTGCCATTCGACAGAAGTTGGGCGGCAGGAATTAAATAAATCTCATAAGGCATTAATAAAATAGAAAGTGGAAGAGTTCCACTTTTTTTGCTTTGTGTATATTTGAAAACTTTTATAATCTGATCGAAGAGGATGCAGAAAATACTTTTTTTAACCACTGTTCACCGATATGACGATGATAGAATATTCCACCATCAGGCAAAAACATTGCGGGATGCCGGAAATGTTGTTAAAATTTGCAGTCTTTCTTCAGAATTTAAGGGTAATGTCGATGGCGTTGAAATAGAGTCTTTTTCGATCTTGGGAAAAAGCAGAGATGAAAAAATTAAAACATTCGAAAGGATATGCAATTCTTTTCAGCCCGATTGTATTATTTGTTCTGAGCCGTTGGCGGTGATGGCAGCCGGAAATGTTAAAAAACAGAAAAAAATCAGTATTGTATATGATATTACGGAATGGTACCCATCGATGAGAATGGTAGAAAATTTTCCCTTTCCTTTAAACATCGCCCATGCTTTTAAATTTTTTCTTTTTCAGCTATATGCTGGATTTGTGAGTACTCATTTTATTTTTGGTGAGAATACCAAAAAATTTCCGCTAGCTTATTTTTTTCCTTTTAAGAAGTCAATAACCCTGCCTTATTATCCTGATGACCGTTACATTCATCAGAATATTAAAAAACTTGAAGAAAATAAAATCTGCCTTTGTTATACAGGTCAGTTTTCAGAAGAAAAAGGAATCGGAAATTTTTTTGCTGCTGTGGATTGTTTAAGAAAGAAAAAGCCTGAGCTCAAGATCTCAATTCTTTTAATTGGCGCTTCAAGAAAAAAAAAAGATGAACAGTACTTTTCTGATCAGCTTAATAAATATCAGTTTAGTCATATTACAATTGAAAAGTCTGCCTCATTCAAAGCTTTTTCCAAAGCCTATTCTGAAGCCGATATTTGTTTTGATCTTAGGACTATGAATTATGAAAATCATCATTGTCTGCCGATTAAAATATTTTATTACATGGCTTCCGGAAAGCCTGTGATTTATACAGATCTTAAAGCGATACGTCAACATCTTGATGTTTCGGAATTTGGTTTTCTGGTAAACCCCAAAGATTCTGAAGGTATTGCAAATAATATTCTTACCTATATTCAAAATCCTGAATTATATTCGCTTCATGCGAAAAATGCGAGATGGATTTATGAAAAAAAATACAACTGGGATATTATTAAAAATTCATTCTTAAACTTCATCAATAATCCAACGAAATAAGATGAAGCAAAATACTATTGTTAAGACCTTTCTTTCCCGATTTTTAATTCTGATATTAAATTTCGGACTTGTTATTTATTCTACAAATAAATGGGGAAGTGAAGGCAAAGGGATTATTTCACTTGTGATTGCGGATCTTACCCTGATCAGTTTTTTTGCTAATGTTTTTGTGGGAAGCAGCATGAGCTATTTTGCCAAAAGATATAGAACAGAAGCTATTTTACCGTTTGCTTACATTTGGGCTGTTTTAATGGGGATTTTAATACCGCTCATTTTTAGTTTTAATCATGCCTCAGAATATTTAATGTATCTTATCGGGCTTTCTGTCTCATCATCCTTGTTAGCGGCGAACGTAAATTTATTTGTTGGTCAGCAGAATATTAAAATGTTCAATTTATATACAGCTTTACAGCAAATTGTTCATATTATTTTTATTTTAATTATTGTTTATCTTGTTAAAGTAAATTCTGTAACGGTTTATTTTGTAGCACAAATAGCCAGTTTGGGAGTTCTGTTTATAGCCAGCGGCTTACAGATTTTTAGACATTGTAATATAAGACGAATTTCATTCTCTGGAAAAGTTGGCGGGAAATTATTGGATTATGGATGGAAGACTCAGCTGAGTGCTTTCTTACAGTTTTTAAATAACAGGCTATCCTTTTATTTTCTTGAATATTTTAAAGGAATTGTAAGTGTGGGTATTTTTTCGGTAGGTATCGCTTTTTCAGAAGCAATTTGGACGGTTAGCCGAAGCCTTTCCGTTATACTTTATTCAGATGTCGTGAACAATAAAAACTCCAACGACGCTATCGAAAAGACAAAAGTTTCGTTAAGAATCAGTTTTTTAATTACATTGGTTTTTATAACCATGATGCTGCTCATTCCGGGGCAGATATATTCCATGATTTTCGGAAGAGATTTTAGTAAAACCAAAGAGATTATTCTTTTTCTTTCTCCCGGAATTCTGGCAATCGCAGTAAGTAATATTATTGGTTACTATTTTGCAGGGATTAACAAATTAAGAATCTTAAATGTAAAATCTTTAATAGGTCTTATTTTTACAATAGTATCTTCATTTTACATCATTCCTAGATGGGGAATTCGCGGTGCATGTATTATTACCTCTGTGTCATACTGCATTTCTTCGGGCATTCTGTTTTGGAGATTTTATCAGATGACGGAATTTCATTTTCAGGATTTCATTCTTTCTAAAGCAGAAATTAATTTACTGTTAAATAAAGTCCTGAAGAAAAATAGAACTCTCAAATAAAAATAAGTTTTATCTTTGTTGGAAATGAGGAATATTGTTTTTGGATTTCTGGTGATTTTTTGTGCCTTTCTGAGCTGCAGAACGGATGACGATGATTTGCAGAAAATCGATCAGATTTTGAATGTTTATATGAAAAACGGAGCGGGACGCGATCTTTTTCATGCTAAAAAAAACCAGACCTATTTTACCTATTCGTTAAATGATGTAAACGGAACAAAAGATGTTTCACCTGTAAGCAGTACTCTGCGTGCTACTGCAGATTCCACTCTTTTTATTGAATATATTGCAGGAGCCAAAAGAGTAAGGCTGGATACGCTGGATCCGAACAACAAAACCTATCAGTCGGTAATTACGGTTTCACTGGTGAAGAGACTTAACAATACTATTCTTGATACCATTAACGAAACCCTGAAAATCCAGTATCATATGACGCCTTCGGTTTTTGAGGTCTCGAAAGTTTATTATAACGATACTTTAAGGTTTACCAAAACACCGGGTTCCCCGAATGTTGTTACAATCGTAAAATAATAATTTATACATTTGCAAAACTGTTGACATTTTAATGTTCAACATTCTAATAACTAACATCTAAATAAAATGTTACAAGTCAATTTTTTGCGCGACAATAAAGAGCGCGTTTTAGAAGGTCTTAAGAAAAGACAATTCAAGAATCTTGAGTTGGTAGACGAGGCTATTGCTACTGACGAAGAAAGAAAGAAAATTCAGTTTGAATTGGATTCCCAACTTTCCGAAATCAATAAAATCTCCAAAGAAATCGGACTTTTAATGAAAGAAGGAAAAAAAGAAGAAGCAGAATCCGCAAAATCTAAAACAGCACAATACAAAGAGTCGACGTCGGAATTGAAAGCTCAGTTGGATGTAAAAGAAAAAGAATTAATCAATATTCTGTACCAATTACCTAACATCCCGAATGAAAAGGTAAAGAATGGTGCTTCTGCGGATGATAATGAAATTATTTATCAGTCTCATGATGTAGAAGGTCTTGGAGAAGGAGCAATTCCTCACTGGGAACTGGCAAAAAAATATAACCTTATTGATTTTGAATTAGGCGTAAAGATTGCAGGAGCAGGTTTTCCGGTATATTTAGGAAAAGGGGCAAGATTGCAGAGGGCTTTGGTTCAGTATTTTTTAGATAAAAATGTTAAGAAAGGATATATGGAAGTAAATCCTCCTCACGTTGTAAACGAAGCTTCAGGATACGGAACGGGACAATTGCCGGATAAAGAAGGGCAGATGTATTACATTCAGGCAGATGATTTATATCTGATTCCTACCGCAGAAGTTCCTGTAACCAATCTCTATCGCGATGTATTGTTTGAAGAAAAAGATCTTCCTGTTAAAAATACAGCATTTTCTCAATGCTACAGAAGAGAAGCAGGAAGTTACGGATCACATGTAAGAGGTTTGAACCGTCTTCATCAGTTTGAAAAAGTTGAGATCGTAAGAATTGAAAAACCGGAAAATTCTTATGCAGTATTGGAAGAAATGGTAGAACACATCAAAGAAATTTTAAGTGATCTGGAATTACCATATAGAGTTTTAAGACTTTGCGGAGGAGACACAGGTTTTGCTTCTGCCATGACGTATGATTTCGAAGTTTGGAGTGCAGCTCAGGAAAAATGGCTTGAGGTAAGTTCTGTTTCCAATTTTGAAACTTTTCAGGCAAACAGACTGAAATGCCGTTATAAAGCAGACGGAAAATCTCAGTTGGTTCACACCCTGAACGGTTCTGCAATGGCATTGCCAAGAATTATGGCTGCTTTACTGGAAAATAACCAGACCGCAGAAGGAATTAAACTTCCGAAGAAGATAGCGGAATATGCGAGATTTGATGTTATCAATTAATAATAGTAATGCCCTCTCACTGAGGGCTTTTTTTTAATATTTTTTATAATAGATTAATGAAGAAAATTTCTGAAAGTATTTTACTTTTCTGTCTTGTTTTATTTTCATTGGCAAAGAGTTCAGGATTTAAAGATCGTTTTACTGAATCAAAATTTATAGAAATAGCAGGTATTGTAATAGATTCTGAGAGTCTTACCCCGCTAGAAAATGCGAAGCTTTATGATGAAAAAGGAAAGCTTATATCGACTACGGATAATAGAGGCTACTTTAGCGGAAAAGTAAATTATTCTGAGAAAGGAGGAATACATTTTAAGATCAGAGCCGAACACAATGGCTATTTTTCCTTTACTCAAAAGGAAAATTGGGCAAATTTAGGAAATGTACGATGTATTTATTATTTCGGACTTGAGAAAACATCCGGAATATCAATGAAGAATTCTTTTTCTGAAATGAAATTGAGCAAAGACCTTACATATGAATCTGTTTTAGCAGGATTCGAATCTGTTAAAAATAATCGTAGTTTTTATCATAAACTTGCATTGGCAGGAAGCAATAATGAAAAAGTTTTTTTTATGATAGATCAGAAGTATTATATAGTGAGCAATACAGGATGGCTGCTTATTACTTCTCCAGACGATAAAGTCTCGGTCAATAAGAAGAAAATAATCAAAGCTTCTGAATTGAATACATTAATTAAAAGAAAATATATTAAAAATATGAGTCCTTCGGAATCAAAGGATTACTTATACGAGATATATACAAAATAATGATAACAAAAAAGGAAACCTATTGAGATTTCCTTTTTTTATTTTCTATTAATGACAATTTACTTTACTATGATCGTGAGTGCTGTGATCTCCCGGCAAATGACAGTCTTCCTGATTATCTTTTGAAATGGTCATCGCTTCTGCTCTTGGAGAAATGTAGGGAATTCCCAGTTCCATACCTCGGATAATAAAAAGTCCGCCAAGGATGATCATAACAATCGGGATTGCTTTTAAAACTTTCACCCTGAAAGCCTGATTCATGAGATTTCCGACCAAAACTACCGCGAACATAAACGGAAGTGTTCCCAAACCAAATAAAGCCATATATAAAGCGCCCTGCCATATTCCTCCACTTGTTAAACTTGCCGTTAAAGCCATATAAACCATTCCGCAGGGTAAAAAGCCATTCAGAAGACCTGTAGTGAATCTTGAACGGTAATCTGCCTTTTGAAGCAGTCTTCCCAGATTGGATTTTACTTTGAATAAAAATTTTGAAAAAAACGGAACTTTAGAAGCAAAATCTTTTCCTCCGAATGAAAAAACAGCCATTACAATAAGCAGAATTCCCACAGCAATCGTAAGATATCTCTGAAAACCCGCCATTTCAAAGCCTTCTCCGATAATTCCAAGAATTGCTCCCAAAAGAGAGTAGGTGAAAATCCTACCGGATTGGTATGTGAGATTCTGAAGGTAGAAATTGGTAGCCTGTTTTTTTGTTAGTCCCATCGACAATGCAATAGGTCCGCACATTCCGATACAGTGGAATCCAGATGCAAAACCCAACCCGATTGCCGATATTATAAGTGCTACTTCCATATCACATCATAATCCATTCTGTAGTCTGTTTTATCTTTTGTCCAGCTCAAACGAAGGGTATAGTTCCCCAGTTTCAGAACCTGTGCAGGAATTAAAAAAGACTGATTGGCATCCAACTGTACCGTTTTATGAACGTCCAGATTCTGATCATCGGTTCTGTTCAGTACAAATTTCACTTTGGTATTAGAGTTATTGTAGTCTTTCGGAAAAGTAATCTTAATTCCTGAAGTATTTTGGCTGTAAACAGGTTTTTCTTTCAATTCGTCTGCTCTTTTCTTGGCATCAATTACATCCTGATATTTCAGTTCTTCTTCATAGTAATTATCGGTTACCATTTCAGAGTTCTTCTGTCCGTTTGGAAAAAGGAACATCATGGATAATATAAAGATCATAAAAGATGCTAAAGCGATAATTACACCGTGTCCCCAATTAAAGTTTTTCATTTCTAAAAATTAAAATTGTAATTTGAATGGTCCTTCAAAATATGTTTTGTATGAATCTACCAGTTTCCCCTTCATATCATAAACCCCGATCGTGATGTTCTGCTTGGAAAGCGTCATTTCATTTTCCGGGAAACTGATGTTGATGGTTCCTTTGGTAATTTTATCTCTGTCTACTGGAATCTTGCTTGATGCACTGTAGATCACCTCTCCATGTTTCGGTTCAATTACTTTAATGGTTACAACTTTTTTCTCGTTGGTTTTATTTAAAAATGTATAATTGTAAGTATTGGTAATTTTTCCGTCTCTCACGAAGAACGTACTTCCTGCCGGTTTAATGAATTTAGCTTCCATTTCAGCTCTGCTGGTAAGAAGATAACCTAAAAATCCTGTAAGCAGTAAAAGAACGACTGCAAAACCTTTCATTCTTCCCGTGAATTTAAACTCGGTCTGCTTTTCGATTTCGTTCTCGGTGGCATATCTTATCAGCCCTTTCGGAAGACCTACTTTTTCCATAACTTCATCGCAGGCATCTATACAGGCTGTACAGTTTACACACTCCAGCTGTTGTCCGTCTCTGATGTCTATTCCGGTAGGACAAACCACCACACATTGATGACAGTCTATACAATCACCTTTTCCAGCTGCTTTTCTATCTTCTCCTTTTCTCCATTTCGCTCTGTTTTCACCTCTTTTAAAATCGTAGAAAACATTAACGGTATCTTTATCAATCAAAACGCCCTGTAACCTTCCGTAAGGACAAACCAATGTACAGACCTGTTCTCTGAACCATGCAAACACAAAATAAAATGCTGCGGTTAAAAGAATCATCACGATAAAGTTGGTAGGATTGGCAAAAGGTCCTTCAGAAACAATTCTGAATACTTCTTCATATCCGACAATATACATGAACATGAAATGTGTAATGATTAAGGAAATAATAAGGAAGATCGTCCATTTAAGGCTTCTTTTCCA
>NZ_JBBCQL010000030.1:0-29172 GCF_037149975.1 Chryseobacterium sp. VD8
ATTCAGCGTTACGATTTTATGAGCAGATTTGGGAGCTTCAGAGCATTGTTCTGTTTTATTTTCAGTAGCAGCTCCTTCTTTTTTGCAGGAATAGACTGCCATTAATACAGATGCGGCAAGAATGAATTTTTTCATGATATCTTTTAATTTGATTTAAAGTTTTTAGAACAAGGGTTTGTATTCGAACTGCGGATAGCCTCTTTCGCCGCTGCTGCTCGTAAGTCTGGTGAATCTCAGCTTAAAGTAATATCCGTCCGGATCTTTGATGACATAAAATACATCTCCTTTCACCTGATATCCGGAAGGTCCGACTTCCCGCCAGTTTCCTCCGATAACACGCTGATCGTTGTAAATGAATTTCGACTGATCAATATCCGAAACTTTAAAATTATTGTAGGCTTCAACCCCGGTTGTGGTTCCTGAAGCTTTTACTTCATAAGCTCCTGCTCCACCTACATTATTGATGGTGATAAAGTCTGCATACACATAACTTCCTGCTCCTGTAATGGTATTGGTAAAGACCGAAAAGCAAAGATCCCATTTCTTTTTTTCAGGCTGAATGAAGAGTTCTTTTTCATTTTTCAGACTAACGAAATTATAGTTGTACGCGGAGTTTTTATTGATGGTTAATTCCTTGTGAGAGGTTGAGTTTATTGGGGCGTATTTTATTTTATATCCTCCGTTTGAAGTTCTTGAAACCTGAATTTTCATCCATCCTCTGCTTTCTCCGGCTGTGGTAACGCTTCCCGCAGGAACATTTCCTGTGTAAATTCCTTTTCCCATGTTCAGAAGGTATACTGCATTTTCAGATTCATTGGGTTTAATTTCTTCAATCGCGGTATAGCCTGAAGGAAAGTTTCCTTTCACATCATCAATATAAATGGTGTTGGAAGGGTTAAAATTCGCAACCTGTACAAGATCCTGCAAACCGGAAACCTCAGCTTCTGTGACCAAATCGATGTTTGTAGCATTCGGGATTTTTCCTGCTGCCATCATCAGAGAAGAATTAAGAATGACTTTAAAATTGCTTCCTGAATACAAAGCGAGATCCCAATCGGTTCTTTTGGTCAGCACTTCAGAATCTGTTCCCAGATCAAACCAGACCTGATTGGGCTGTGTAGGTCCGCCAACGGTAGGATTCACGATGGAACCTTCAATTTTTGATATGGCAACCGGATCTTCATTATCATTAATACAGGACTGGGTAATGAATGATGTCCCGATGAAGAGGTAAAGCAGTATTTTTTTCATTTCAATGATTATTCTTAAAAGTTGTAGGTTAGTCTGGTGAAGTAGCTTCTGCCGTAGAAAAGGTTCGAGTTCGGATCGGTGGTTCCGTGTGCGGTTCCGGCAACGGTGGTGTCTCTTACGGATGAAACATCAAAAATGTTCTTGATTCCTGCACTGAGTTCAAAATGATTTTTGAAAAACGGCTGACTTACCACGAAATCCATCATGTTAAAGTTACCACGCTCTCCCACATAATAAAAAGGATGGGCAATATCCTGACTGTCTAAGACAAACATCTGAAGTTTCCCGACGTACCTGTAAAACAACGAAACATTGGTTCCGGTTTTTGGGAGGGTATAGTTTGCAGCCAGTTTTCCTTCGAATGTATAAAAGAAATCATCTGGAGAAACCAGAGTTCCCGAAAAGAGTTCTTTTCCGATGCCATAATAAGAGGCATTGGCTGCAAGGCTGAACTGGTTTTTCTGAAGTTTAAAATTGGCTTCAAAGAGTAATGATCTGAATTTGTTGATGTTGATGTATTTGTACTGCAACGGACTCTGATTGATCTGCAGAACTTCTATTCTGTTTTTGAGATCCATGTACGTTGCGCTCGCTCCTACCTGAACATTCCATCCTGAATTGGTGGTGAATTTTTTGTCTCCATTTAAAGAGATCGTGATTCCTTCTTCCGGTTTTAAATCTTCATTTCCTCTGATATCGTGGTTGCTGTCGACAAAATAGGTATACAGTTCATCAAAATTCGGAAACCGGTTCGCGCTTCCTGCAACGAGTCGGATATTACTGGAATCATCTATTTTTCCTCTTACCGTTAAAGAATAATTGTGCTGTGTATCAAATTTATCACTCAGCGCCAAACGGTAACCGGGTCTTAATGAAAGCCATTCTGTGGGATTCCATTCTGCAGAAATAAAATTGGCGTAATTGAAAATTTTTCGGTCTACATTATTTCCTGCAAAATCTCCTGCAATAAAACCTGCGTATCCTTTGGTATGATCGAGTTCATAACCCAACTGGAAATCTATTTTTTTATCATCAAGAAAATTGCTGAAAACGCCTCGTGAATAAATGACATCTGCTTTGTTATAGGACTGATATGCTTCTTTCGTTCCCATTACTTTCCTGTTCGGAATGTCATAGGTAAAATCTCTGTATTTTCTGTCCTGAGTCTGATATGAAAAATCGCCGGTATAATTGATGCTGCCTAATTTGGTCTGAACATTTAACTGATTGACGTATCTTGTCGTGAGATAATCTCTGTCGGCAGAAGTATAGGTTCTGTTGCCTTCTCCTAAATAAAGCTCTGAAACAATCGGGCTGTAGAAATTGAGTTGTTCATTGACGAAGCCGAATTTATAGAAAACGGACGTTTTATTTTTACTGTATCGGATCACTCCGTCGATATTCAGCACATCTTTCGGCTGCCAAAGATATCCTCTTTTTCCATCCTGTTCAAAATATTTATATCCTTCCTGCGTCCCTTTGAATCCCTGAAAATCGTTATGATTGATATTGGCTCCGATGTACCAGTTTTCATTTAAGTTATATCCTGCATTCAGGGTTTGGATATGTCTTCCCTCTCCTTTTTTATACCAGTTGTATTCTTTTCCTACGGTTTCTTCCTGAACCGAAGCATTTAACGTTAATTTTTTCTGAGTGCTTTTTTTGGTAATGATATTGATGACTCCGGCAACGGCATTGCTTCCGTAATCCACTCCCATTGAACCTCTTACCACTTCTATACCTTCTACATTATTGATATTGAGTTTGGTGAGATCTATATTGTTTCCCAGTCCCACATCTCCCACCACAGGAATATTGTCAATCAGGATCTTGGTATATTCTCCACCCAGTCCCAGTAAACTCGCCGTTGAATTTCCTGAATTGCGGTCTGAAGTAATCAGAATGTTTAAGCATTGGTTTAAAACATCTGCTACATTGGTTGCTGCCATATTTTTGATCTGCTGCGCATCAATAACCTCCACTTTGTAAATTGATTTATTAATGGATTGCTGAGTATACTGTCCGGTAAGGACAACCTCTTCAATTTTTTCCAGCTTTACAGAATCTTTTTTCTGCGCGTTCATCCACAAAATCATCGTTAAAGCAAGAACAGAAAGCAATTTCTTCTTCATAGGATCAAAAAATTTTTGACAAATATAATATTTTATTTAGAACAATTAAAAATAATTATATAATTTTGTAGAATAATTCTAAATAAAAATAATGTTATGAAACTAGGACTACTTATTGGAGGTTTACTGCTTACAGCGATTTCGGGAAATGCACAGGTAACAGCGATTAATGAGAATTTTGAATCTTTCACGGCAGGAACAGGCGCAGCATGGCCGCAAAATAACTGGAACCGTGTACAAAGTGGTTCCGGACCGTGGGTATATGTTGACAATTCGAATGCTGCGGACAAACATATCCAGTATTACAGCTTTTTCACAACGAATACACCGGGTTATGCTATTGCTCCGCAAATTGTGGCACCCAATGGAAGTCAGATACTTACGTTCAAGTCTTCTCTTACAGCAGGATCTTCCGCGGGAAGTACAGGAACTATTGAAGTTGGATTTGTGGACGGCGTTACAACAGCAGATATGGCAAGTTTTACAAAGATTGGAAATACGATTACGCTTACTTCAACAGATACGCAGTATTCCGTACCGATTCCTGCATCCAATAAGCAGTACATCGCATTTAAGATTGTGGGAAGTCTAAATCATACCGCGATTCAGTTGGATGATATTTCTTACGCGGTAAGTTCGATACTTGCAGTTTCAGATCAGGCAAAATCAAAGGAAAGTGTACAGTTTGCAGTAAATTCCGACAATACCGCATTGCAGTTTGTTGCTAAAAAAGAACCGAAAAAAATTCAGATCTATTCAGCGGGAGGTCAGAAAACAGCCGAAGGAAAATTATCCGGAAGATCGTTTGACATCAGTACGCTTCAAACCGGAGTTTATTATATTTTGATTGAAACGGCGGAAGGAGAAATCGTAAAATCAAAATTCATTAAAAAATAAACTTTTCACAGGATCACAAAAGTTCACAGGAGCTTTATTGATAATACTTTCTATTTTTTCTAATAAAAGGCTGTCCGCAATAGTGAACAGCCTTTTAGTTTATGCTTCCCTCAGGAAGAGTAAAGTTATTTTTAAGTGACTAACTTTCTTCTTACAGTTTACAGAGTTTTAAATCCTTTAAATACCTGAGTAGAACTTTCCAGCATTTTAGAAACGTCTCTTCTGAAATTCAGCAAATGATCCTGCCCGTTGTGGCGGTTCAGGTGTTCTTCACTTTCCCACAATTCCACCATGAAAAAAGTTCCTTTGTTATCTTTGTCTTCAATAAGGTCATACTGCAGACATCCCTCTTCTTTTCTGGTTTCTCTTACCAGAATCTGGAAAAGTTCAACTGCTTCCATCAGATAATTCTCATTAAATCTGAAAAGCGCAACTACGTTTATGTTCATTGTTATTTTTTTAGTGGTGTAAATGTAGAATATTTTCAAAACCGAAAATATATTTCATGCTTTTATTTTTCCACATTTAACAGATTTTATCACTAAAAAACAGATTTGTAAATGGTAATTGAGCTCATCACGATCACCAGAGTTCCGATGATGATAAACATACTTTTCACGGGAAGTTTTGCCGTTAACATCGCAGAAAAAGGAGCAGTAAAAATTCCTCCGATCAGAAGACCGAGAATGATATTCCAGTGCTGAATTCCCAATGTGAAAATAAAAGTAATGGCTGCCGTTAAGGTTAAAATAAATTTTGCCACCGTAGAACTTCCCACTGCAAATCTCGGCGTAAAGGAATTTTTAATTAAAGTTCCCGTTACCAACGGTCCCCATCCTCCTCCGGCAAAGGAATCGATAAAACCTCCGATCACTCCCAAACGCGTTAAATTTGTTTTCCGTTTTAATTTTTTGTCCTGCTTATTTTTAAAAGCATTGGATAAAATCTGAATTCCGAGATATAATGTGTAGAAGGAAATAATTGTTTTGGTAATTTTTGAATAATATTCTCCGAGATATGTGAGTGAAACCGCCCCGATAATTGCTCCGAAAACCGCAGGAATGGCGAGTCTTTTCACCAGACTTTTGCTTACGTTTTTCAGTCTGATATGACTGATGCTTCCGGCTGCCGTTGTAAAGCTTTCCGCAGAATGAATACTCGCACTCACCGCATGAGGCGGAATTCCGAGAAACAAAAGCGTGGTCGTACAAATTACGCCGTATCCCATTCCCATCGATCCTGCAACGATTTCTGCCAAAACTCCCACCAACATCATCCAGTAGAAAATGTAATTGTCTTTGGCTAAAACAGTGAACAGTTCATCCAAATAGCCCAGTTCATACATGGTAAAGGCAACAACCGACAGAAGTGCGATCGTCACAAAAAATACATTTAACCTGAACTGAACTTTTCTTGAAATAACCATTTTTTCTGTTTTCTATCGTTTTAAACCATTACTGAAATATTTATGCAGTTAAGAAAATTCACTTTAAATCAGCTTACCTTTTTAAATCTTTCCTAAATGACTCAGATTATGTTTGTTTAATTTACAAAATCATTACGGCTCCCACCGTTGAATTGCCTGTCTCGTCGATCAATATAGCGTTGCCTGTTGCATTGCTTTCTTCAAAGCTGTCGAAAACCAGGGGTGAAGCTGTTTTTAAACGGACTTTTACGACTTCGTTTAATTTTATGCTTTCAGAAACCGGCGTTTTTTCTAAAGTATTAACGTCGATTTTGTATTCGATTTCTTTGATAATCGCTTTTAAAAGTTTGCTTTTGTGCTGAATGAAATATTTATTTCCTGCGTTTAATTCCTTTTTATCCAGCCAGCAGACAACGGCTTCAATTTCGTTTTCAACTTTCGGAAGGCTTTCAGTTTTTACTAAAAAATCGCCTCTGCTGATATCAATATCATCTTCAACATGCAGAACAGCGGGCTGATTGGCAAAAACAAATTCCACTTCTTCCCCCCCTGTTTCTATTTTTGAAATTTTGGTCTGAATATTCTGAGGAAGCACGGTAATTTCGTCACCTTTTTTGTAAATTCCCGAAAGAACTTCTCCTGCGTATCCTCTGTAATCGTGAAGTTCCTCCGTTTGCGGGCGAATGACATACTGAACCTGAAACCTCGGACTCTGAAAGTTTTGATCTGAATTGATTTCAACTGTTTCGAGGAAATCTAACAGCGTAGAACCTTCATACCAAGTCATATTTTCTGATCTTTCAACAATATTGTCGCCATGAAATGCCGAAATCGGGAAATAATTTACATTTTTTAACCCTAGTTTTTCTGCAACCAATTCATACTGAGCTTTTATATCCTTAAAAACTTCTTCAGAATACTCAACGAGATCCATTTTATTGATGGCGACCACCACATTTTTCATCTTCAATAAAGACGCAATAATGGAGTGTCTTCTTGTTTGTTCAATCACGCCCTGTCTTGCATCAATCAGAATAACAATCAGTTGCGAATTAGAAGCTCCCGTAATCATATTTCTTGTATACTGAATATGTCCCGGTGCATCCGCAATAATAAATTTTCTTTTCGGCGTCGAAAAATAGCGGTACGCAACATCGATGGTAATTCCCTGCTCTCTTTCTGCTCTTAAACCATCCGTTAAAATAGCAAGGTCTACTCCGTTTTCGTTTTTATTTTTTGACTGTTTTTCGAGTGCTTCAAGCTGATCGATCAATATATTTTTACTGTCGTAAAGAAGTCTTCCGATCAGGGTACTTTTCCCGTCGTCTACGCTTCCTGCCGTTATAAATCTTAATATGTCCACGTTTGTTTTATTAATGATGAGTAATTGAGTGAGGTTGAGAGTGAGGTTAAGGTTGAGGTTAAGACTAAGATTAAAGGCTTACTACTAAAACTTCCATCTTCCAACATCAAGCTTCCAACTTCTATCTTCCAGCCTAAAAATAACCTCCTTTCTTCCGGTCTTCCATCGCGGCTTCCGTCACTTTATCGTCGATTCGGGTTTCGCCGCGCTCGGAAATTCTGGATGCGGTGATTTCATTCACAACCTCATCTAAAGTTTCGGCAGCGCTTTCTACTGCGGCAGTACAGGTCATGTCTCCGACGGTTCTGTAACGGACTTTTTTATTAACAATTGTATCATTTTCATCAATCTGAATAAAATCCGATACTGCAATTAACTGTCCGTCATACTCAATCACCTCACGCTCATGTGCGAAGTAAATGGATGGCAACTGGATATTTTCTTTTTTAATATAATTCCAGACATCAAGTTCCGTCCAGTTCGAAATCGGGAAAACTCTTACATTTTCACCTTTGTTGATTCTTCCGTTGTAGATTTTCCACAATTCGGGACGCTGCAGCTTCGGATCCCATTGTCCGAATTCATCACGCACAGAGAAAAAACGTTCTTTGGCTCTTGCTTTTTCTTCATCTCTTCTCGCTCCGCCAATGCATGCATCGAATCCGAATTCTTCAATCGTATCTAATAAAGTGTGGGTTTGCAGCCAGTTTCTGGAAGCAAATTTTCCTTTCGGCTCGGTTAAATTTTTAGCTTTAATGGTATCTTCTACCTTTCTTACAATCAGTTCCGCGCCGATATTTTCTGCTAAATAATCTCTGAACTGCAATGCTTCAGGAAAGTTATGTCCTGTATCGATATGAACCAACGGAAAAGGAATTTTCATCGGAGCAAAAGCTTTTTTTGCCAGATGAACCAAAGTGATAGAATCTTTTCCGCCACTGAAAAGCAGCGCAGGTTTTTCAAACTGAGCGGCAATTTCCCTCATAATGTAGATACTTTCTGCTTCCAACTGCTCCAGATAATCTAACGTATGTGTCGTCATTTTTTATTTTTTTGAATTAATGAGAATGCAGACCGCACTCTTTCTGTGAACTTTCCCACCACCATCGTCCGGCGCGCGGATTTTCTCCTTCTTCGATTGCTCTTGTACAGGGTTGACAACCGACACTGATGAATCCTTTTTTGTGTAAAGACAATTCCTGAACTTTATTTTCTTTCAGATAATCTAAAACATTCTGGTAATTCCAGTGAATTAAGGGATTGTATTTGTATAGTTTACGATCTTCGTCCCATTCTATAACCGGCATATTTTCTCTGTTTTCAGACTGTTCGGAGCGCAATCCTGTAATCCAGACTTTTGCATTTTCCAACGCACGGTTTAAAGGTTTAACCTTACGGATAAAACAGCATTCTTTTCTGTTTTCTATAGAATGATAAAATGCGTTGATTCCTTTTTCATTCACATATTTTTCCACGTCTGAACTTTCCGGAAAATAGACTTCGGTTTTGGTTTTGTATCGGGAATTATTTTGGGAAAGCAACTCGTAATGCTCGTAAAAAAGTCTTCCTGTATCAAGCGTGAACACTTTTACCGACAGATGATTTTTGAAAATCATATCTGTAATTACCTGATCTTCCTGACCGAGTGAGGTGGAAAAAACAACCCCTTCAGAAATTTTTGAAGAAATAAATTTCAGTCCCTCTTCTGCGGAAAGCTGTTTGAGTAACTCTGCATCTTCTTTTGAAATCATATTTTGTTCATTTGAAGTAATGCAAATATCAGATAAAATAATTATCCTACCAAAAAAGTAGACTAATTATTTTAAAAAAAGGATCTGATTAATCCACCAAATCCATTAACGTTCTCTTCTCCAGAATATTCAGCGAAGCGTCGCGAACTTCAATCAGAACGTCGTGCAGACCGCAATGATCTTCACTGCAGTCGTCGCATTTTTCGTAAAAATTTAAACTTACGCAGGGAAGCAGAGCAATGGGTCCGTTCACGAGACGAATGATTTTCGCCAGCTTTACATTTTCCGGATTTTCTTTGAAGAAATAGCCCCCTCCTTTTCCTTTTTTGCTATCGAGAATGTCCGCTTTTTTAAGCTCAAGCAGGATATTTTCCAGAAACTTTAAAGGAATTTTCTTGTGTTCGGCAATTTCGGAAATAAGAATCGGTCCGTCATTTCTCTTTTCTACAAGATATGACAGTGCCTTGAAAGCGTATTGAGATTTTTTAGACAGCATTACTACAAAAATAAGAAAATTGTTTGATATATGTAATAGGGAAGCTGGAAGTTAGAAGATGGAAGCTGGGAGTTTTCAGAGACCGTATTACTTCCTTCTTCGTACTTCCTTCTTCCATGCAAAATCCCTAAATTTGCGTTATGTTCAGTAAACAGGAAGCACAGCAGTTAAAGAAAGAGTTTTGGACGGCTTTCGGAAAGTCTTTTCCAAGAAAATGGATTTTGTATGATACCAAAATCAAGGATATGTCGTTTAAATTTTATGCGGATAAGAAAAAAGCGGAAGTTTCTCTGGATATCGAAATGAAGGATGAAGTTTTCAGAGATGCGTACTACAACAAAATATGGTCACTGGAAGACATTCTGAAGGATTTTATCGGCGATTTTCACAAGGAAGAATTTTATACGCTGGAAAACGGAAAAGTTATCAGCCGAATCTGGGTTGAAAAGCACGGCATTTCTGTTTTCAATAAAAATACATGGAGGGAAGCTTTTGAATTTTTTGTTGAAAAAATGGATGGCTTCGAGCGGTTTTATTATGAATATGAGGATTTTATAAAGGATGTTTAGTGAATAGTTCTTAAAGGATAAAAAAACATATCATGAAAATAAGATATTGCTGGAGGTGCAGAATGGATGTTCCCATGCTTGATGAAGAAGAGGGAAAAATCGCTTCGAAATTATTAGCTGAAGGATTTCAGGAATTTAAAACAACCAGAAAAAAGCCTTTAAATGAAAATTTCAAAAAACTGCTGGATTATTACAATAATTTAACCGGTTTTGAAGAAACAAATCCTAATGCCATCATGCATCATTTCATTGATATGTATGGTCCTGACTGTGAAAACTGCGGAAAACCTTACCGAACGGAAACTGCTACATTCTGCCCGAAATGCGGTAACAAAAGAAAAATTTAAGGACTTTTCTCAATTTGGATTTTTTTTAAACGCAAATATTATTTTTACCAATACAATTTTGAGAAGGCAAAGGCAAATGAAATTTGCTGTTCGAAGCTTGAAAATAGATTTCAAAGGCTAGTTTTGTGTCAAGGTGAATCGTGAATTTTTAATTCAAATCAGGATCGTAAGCCGCTTAAATATTTTTAAACTTGTGATTAAACTAATTTCAGAATTAACCGCAAAAGATGCAAAAGATAATGATAAAGCGAATTTCAAGAATAATCAAAGCGCTTAAAAGAATAAAAATCAAAGATTTTTAAAAACTATTGTGATCTTCTTATTTATAATCACAACTTTAAATAGACGTTTAGTTCATCTTTTGCGGCTTTTGCGGTTAAATAAAAAGTTTAAACAGATTTTTATGTAAAATTCAACCTTCTGTTCTTATATTTTTCTGTATTTTGGTCAAAATAAAAATAACAGAATAAATTTTCAGCAAAATAAAAACTAATAATTAAAACAAAATGTCAGAAAATAAAATATTTTTCGCAGACGCAGCAGATCCTGAAATGTCTAAAGCTTATAAAAAAGCGCAGGAAACTTTTAAATATTTCTGGAGAGAACAATCTTGGGAATACAGAAGAATTATTCCGGCACTGAGTGTTTCATGCGTGAAAGTGGCTTTTTCTCAGGAAGATCCTTCTTCAGACTCACCTATTGTAGAACATATGTGGATCAATGACATCAATTTCGATGGCGATCTTATCAAAGGCTACCTCATCAACCAACCGAATAAACTCACCAATGTTGAAGTCGGAGATTATGTGGAAATTCCTGTAAACGAAATCAGCGACTGGCTTTTTGCCATGCCGCAACGTGCAAAAAAAACGAAAGGACTTTCAAAACTGTTTTCATCTTCTTCAGAGCCTCTTCCTCCAAAAGCTTATGGCGGATTTACGATCCAGAAAATGCGTTCGGATATGTCTCCGGCGGAAAGAAAAGCACACGATAATGCGTGGCAAATGGATTTCGGAGATTTTAATGATATTGAAATTGTTTATGAACAGAAAGAGCATCCTGAAAATCTTGTGGAGCATCCGATGAGCAGAAACATGAAAGAAGAACTGGTAAAATTCGTCAGCGAAAATCCGGATGAGATTACAGGTCAGGATATTAACGGCTACTCTATGCTTCATGCGGAAACAATTGCTGGAAATCTAAGTTCTGTGGAAGTGATTCTTGCAGCAGGAGGCGATAAAAATTTAAAGACAAAGTCGGGAAAAACAGCTTTAGACTTTGCCCGACAACTTAACTGGGAACATATTATTCCTGTTTTGGAAGATTGATTTATTTTAATTATTATACTGAAAGAGAGACTGAAAGGTTTCTCTTTTTTGTCGTGACACAATGTGAAGGGATGCTTTCGGATTTCTATTTTTTATTTCAAATCAATATATTGGGGAAAAGTAAAAGCCATCATGCAGACTGTAATCTTCAGTAATTTTTTCAAAGAAAAAACAGCGGGAAAATATTCTTCAGACTACATTGATCAAATTGTTGAGAAGATTTCCTTTTACCCAAAAGCCGGCAAAACGATCGGATGTTCAAAAAACATTTATCAGTTTCCTTTGGGAATCTGCGACAAGAAAAAGTACAACTACAATCTGGTTTACTTCTACGAAAACAGAAATACACCAATTTACTTTATCATTATTTTCAAAGATAAGGAACATGATGTTTTAAATAAAGCTGTATTTTATCTCGCCTGTGATGCTATGAAATAAACATCCACGATCTGAATACATTCTTTCCTGATTCGGCTACATTTCCTACTGCACAACTTTCCATCTTTGTACCATCATTTAACAACAATAAAATATTTAAAAATGGAAACAAAAAAAGTATGGTTCGTAACGGGAGCTTCAAAAGGTTTAGGATTTGAACTCGTTAAAAAATTATTATCCGAAGGATTTCAGGTGGCAGCAACAAGCCGTACTGTTGATTCTCTGATCTCGGCTTTTGGAGAGGCATCGGAAAACTTTCTGCCCTTAAGTGTAAATATTACGGACAATAATGATGTAAAATCTGCCATTGCAAAAACCACAGCGCATTTCGGACAGATCAATGTTGTGGTTAATAATGCAGGATACGGACAGATCGGAACCTTGGAAGAGCTTAGCGATGAGGAAGCAAGAGAAAATTATGCAGTGAATGTTTTCGGAACTTTAAACGTCATCAGAAATGCAATGCCTTATCTTCGTGAGCAGAAATCGGGAAATATTTTCAATATTTCTTCTATCGGAGGTTTTGCAGGGAATTTTCCGGGTTGGGGAATTTACTGCTCTACTAAATTTGCAGTAGCAGGATTTACAGAAGCTTTGGCAGAAGAAGCGAAAGATTTCGGAGTTCATGCAACAGTAGTTTATCCGGGATATTTCCGTACGGATTTTTTAGCTAAAGATTCGGTGAAAACTCCGGCAAATCCTATTCAGGCTTATGAAGCGGCAAGAAGTTCGGAACAGGCACATCTTGATGAAATCAACGGAAATCAGCCGAATGATCCTGTAAAAGCAGCAGATGTTCTGATTCAATTGAGCAAAGAGCAAAATCCGCCGGTTCATTTCCTTTTAGGCGTAGGAACTATGGAATTTCTTACCAATAAAATGGAGGTAATTACAGGTGATGCAAGGAAATGGGAGACTTTAGCAAATTCTACAGCAATTTAGAATTGATTTACTTCTTTTGTCTTGAAACAAAAGAACCAAAAATTCAAGACTTAGATCCTGAATGCTAAAAATTAAAACGTAATCCTAAAATTTCCAAAACTCGCGCGAATCAAAATTTGTTCTTCGGTTATGGATTATACCCGCGCTCAGACAGTGGAAATTTTTTTACGGATTACGTTTTAATTTTCTTAACGCTTCAGGCTCTTATGTCGGAAAAGCCATCTGATATAGACCTGATATAGACATTTTTGATTTATATCTCAGGTAATGTAAAAGTATGAACGTTTAGCAAATTCTACAGCAATTTAGGATTGATTGATTTCTTTTGTCTTGAAACAAAAGAACCAAAAATTCAAGACTTAGATCCTGAATGCTAAAAATTAAAACGTAATCCTAAAATTCCCAAAACTCGCGCGAATCAAAATTTGTTCTTAGGTTCTGGATTATACCCGCGCTCAGACAGTGGAAATTTTTTAACGGATTACGTTTTAATTTTCTTAACGCTACAGGCTCTTATGTCGCAACAAAAGAACATTTATTTAAAAAAATCACTAAAAACAATTAACTTCGTTAATATGAAAGAGACCTTCCGTTTTCATTCGATCTCCGATTTTCATGCTTTCTGTAATCTGCCGAGTCTGGATCATCCGCTGATCAGCTTAATTGATTACAGCAAAGTCCGCTATCCTGTAAATGATACGGAACTGAAATGGACGCAGAATTTCTATTCGGTGGGACTGAAAAGGAACGTCAATGCGAAATTCAATTACGGTCAGCAGGAATATGACTTTGATTCTGGCGTGTTGTGTTTTGTTTCGCCGATGCAGTTTCTAAGAATTGAGATGAAGCCAGATGTTGAGTTTGAACCGACCGGATATCTTTTGCTGATTCATCCTGATTTTCTTTGGGGAACCTCGCTCATCAAAAAGATGAAATCCTACGAATTCTTCAGTTATAAGATCAACGAGGCTCTTTTTTTATCGGATAAGGAAGAAAAAATTATTGTGGATCTGTTTAAAAATATTGAAAAGGAATACCAGACAAATATTGATAAATTCACGCAGGAGCTTATTGTAGCGCAACTTGAATTATTTTTAATCTATTCTGAACGTTTTTACGAAAGACAATTTTTGACCAGAAAAAAATCAAGTCACGAATTGCTGGATAAATTTGAGGAAGTTCTTTCGCAGTATTTCAACAGCGGAAATCTTCTAAAACAAGGTATTCCTTCAGTAAAAACTATCGCCGAACAACTGAATATTTCACCCAATTATCTGGGAAGTTTACTGCGAATCCATACGCAGCAGAACACGCAGCAACACATACAGAATAAGCTGATTGCTCTTGCCAAAGAACGTCTGAGCACAACCAATTTATCGGTAAGTGAAATTGCGTATGAACTGGGTTTTGAACATCCGCAGTCGTTCAGTAAGTTATTTAAGCAGAAGACGAATCAGTCTCCGGGGGAGTTTAGGAGGTTGTTTAATTGAGTACGAATTATTATCTTCTGTAGTTTAAATATTGTAAATTTGAGTTAAATACATATACTTAAAAACGAATATGAGTGAAAATAATTTCAAAGTAGACATATCATCTACTGCTTTAGAAAAAGGTATTGATTTAGCAAAAAATTTTCTTGAAAAGCTAATAACACCAACTGTTGAAGAAACAGGATTATTTTTTAAAGAACAAATAACAAGTTGGAGATTTAAGAATCAAATAAAAATACTTAACAAAGCCCGAAATATTTGCATTGAAAATAATATTCATCCCAAAGCTATCTCGCTTAAATTACTTTGTCCCCTATTGGAAAATGCTTCCTTAGAAGATGATGAATTTCTACAAAACAAATGGGCTATTTTATTAACTAATATGGTAGATTCAGAACAGAATATAGAAAATCATGTTTTCCCTTTCTTACTTAGTCAAATTTCAAAACCTGAATTTTTAATATTAGAAAAAACTGTATTTCTTAGAAGTGAAAGAAGGTTGAGATTGGAACAAGAATTAAATCTTTTTTTAGAAACAAAAGATGAAAAAAAGAAAAATCTAGAATTAGAAATTAAAAATCTGGCTAATAAAACTGATGATTATAAGGAATTGAGAAAATTCTGGAAATTACAAAAGGAACTCAAAGACTTGGATGAGAGAGAAACAAATATCCAAATAGAATTATTTAAACCTGAATATATAAATGAAAATGATTTAGAAGAGTTTGAGATGGCAAATTTAATTAGATTAGGACTTGTAAAAAATCTTCCCCAGCATTATGTTTATACAAATGGTGCTGAAATTAGAAATGACCCCAATAGTGATTATTTAACCCTTGATAATTTAGAAATTAATATTGAAAATGATGGCGAATTTTATTTTATCACCGAGTTAGGTGATTTATTTATGGATGCATGTAAGAAGAAAACAATCATAGATTTATAATAATTCATTTTTGTAAAAATAACATTTACATTCAAACTCAAAAATAAATCTTATCAGGAATTTATAATAATTTAAAACGAGGAATAAATTGCTCTTCTTTAAAATATCTTGATTAATGATGAAATTGAAAAAATATGTAAAATCGTCTCTAAATTAATAAACGAATTATTAGTAGTAAAAAATAACTATAAAAAGAGAAGCCAAAACTTCTCTTTTTTATATCATTTATCCAAACTTCTTCTTTCTCAGCCAGAAGAACAAATCTCCCAAAATACCGATAATGGCTAAAAGAAACAACAAATTAAACCATTGCCAGTTGTCAATTATAAAAATTCAATATTAAAATTTAATTTGTAATTTTGATTCAAATACATCAGTTATGGATCTTCAAACCAGAAAATTAAATCTTATCACTTATCTTGCTCAGTTACAGGATGAAAATTTTTTTGACAAAATTGAAGAATATATTTTATCGAAGCTGGAAAAAGAAGATCGTTCTGAGTTCCCTTTTAGTATTGAAACTTTAATAAACCGTATTGAAAAGTCTGAAGAAGATTTTAAAAACGGAAGATTCAAAACTCAAGAAGATTTAGAAAATCAGTCAGCTAAATGGTAGAAGATGAAAATAATCTGGACTGAATTTGCTATTGAAAATTTAAAAATCATTTTCGACTATTATGCTTCCAAAGCCAACAAAAATGTAGCTCATAAAATTCGAAAGCAAATCTTTAAATCGACAAAACAATTAATTCAAAATCCACAATCCGGTCAGCTTGAACTTCATCTGGAAAAGCTAAATCAACAACACAGATATATTCTAAGCGGTAATTATAAAATCATTTACAAACTGGATCACGAATATATCATTATACATGATGTTTTTGATGCAAGGCAAAATCCAACTACCATGATTAATGAAAAACGGAATATAAAATAAAAAAGAGAAGCAAAAACTTCTCTTTTTCTATATCATTTATCCAAACCTCTTCTTTCTCAGCCAGAAGAACAAACCTCCCAAAATACCAATAATCACTAAAGGAAGCAGCAAATTAAACCATTGCCAATTGTTTTTCTCTTCCGTAATTCTCTGTCGGTCAAGAAGCCTTTCTTCGATGTTTCGGTTTCTGAGATCCATAAGATTGCTGTCGTCCAGAAGATAGTCTAATGCATTTCTCAGGAACTGTTCGTTTCCAAACTGTTCGTTGGTGAGCAAATCTACGCCTAAAGGAAGCGGTTCGCCTTTCAGAACTTTATTTCTTCCTACGTCTCCGTCGGCGATCACGATCATTTTATTTTCAGGGCTCGAACTTTTGAAATTCGGGTAGGATTTTCTTTCGATTCTGGAAGCATATGCAGAATTGAATTTTCCTTCTAAAGATACTGCATAAATCTTTGGTGTGCTTGGTTTTTCCATCTGTCCGAGACTGTCGACGCTGGAAATTTCTTTCAGATCCACATAATTCGGAACCTGCTTTAATAAAGTTCTTTCACTGGATTCAAAAAGAACGTTCGTTTTGATATTTTTTCTTCCGCCCAGTGTATCGATGGAAGTCGGGAATTCAAACTTTACAGGATTGATGTTTTTCGTGATCGGATTGTTGTTTTCTGCGATTCCCAAAGGAAAATACGGCCACGGAAGACTGGTGTACTGCGGGTTTCCGCTCACTTCTCCCGTTACCAATCTCAGCAGCGCAAATTTCTTCACATCTTTTACCAAAGCCGGATTGATCCTGATTCCATAATTGAAGAAAAAGTCCGTCATATTGATGTCTACAGGAAAAGGCATCACTTTTTGAGACCTCATCAATGTATCCATTTCCGCATTTACGGCATCAATCATCCACAACGTTTTTCCGCCGTTCATGATGTATTGGTCAAGAATTACTTTTTCACCGTCTGTGAAAGCTTTTCTTGGTTTTGCGATCACCAAAGCGTTCATTTGCTTTAAGGTCGGAATATCTGCGATGGTAAGTTCGGTCTGATTTTTAGGAATAATAGGACCTGCATCATAACTTTCCGTTGCCAGTTGCATGAATCCCTGAAATTCTCTTGGATTCAGCTCATCCTGATTTACCAGAATCCCGATTTTCTTTCTTTTGTGCACCGCAATATTTTTAATGTTTGAAACCAGATTGTATTCTAAATTTTCAATAGATTTCGTGAGCTGCTGATCGGCATCAATTCCCGTCTGCTGAACCACCAAAGGAATGGAAACTCCCCTTTTGTCGTATTTCACAACCGCATAAGGAAAGAGCATGATCTGAGAAACTTTGCCGTCTTTGATGTCCGGAAGCATGGAGGGCTGCATTCCCATCGCCATCAGAGTATCTTTAGACATTTTGGTTTTGATAGGATCAATGAATTTAAAATCGATCTTCGGATTAATTTTTCTGAATTCTTCCAGCATAAATTTCGTTTCGCTCTGAAGCTGCTTGAAACTTGCCGGAAAGTCTCCTTCCAGATAAACATCGACTACCAAAGGTTTATTTACCGATTCCAGAACCTTAACGGTATTATCGGAAAGCGTATATCTTTTTTCTTTGGTTAAATCCAATCTTATTCCTGAAATAGCTAAAATAATAACCAATGGCAACACCACGAAAAGTAAAATTCCTAGCGGAGATTTGAACTGTATCTTCTTCATCATTCTACTTCTTTTTATTAATGAAATGATTGGACAAAACTAATGTAACACCGATGATTAAAGCAAAATAAGCTACATCCTTAAAATCGATAAGACCTCTTGTAAAGCCTAAGAAATGCTGGTAAAAACCGACATTCTGCAAAATAAAATCTGCGCCTCCCAACAATTTATAACTTGCCAGTTGCTCGATCCCGAAATACATGATGAAACACATGAAAACGCCCAACAGATAAGCCATAATCTGGTTTTGGGAAAGCGAAGACGCCAAAATTCCCACTCCGGAAAATGCTGCAATTAAAATAATTAAGCCGATGTAGCTTCCGAACGTCATTCCCAGATCTACATTTCCGGCAGGAACGCCCAAAACATACACTGTGTAAAGGTAAATTAACGATGGAATCAGGCATAAAATTCCAACGATCCAAACCGAAAGAAACTTACCGAATACCAGATCTGAAACTTTCAGCGGTTGGGAAAACAGCCAGTTTAAGGTTCCGGTCTGCTGCTCTTCCGCAAAAGTTTTCATGGAAAGTGCGGGAATAATAAACATCAGTAACCAAGGAACCAGAACGAAATAACTTTGCAGTGAAGCCATTCCGATCTCAAAAATGTTGGAGTCGTTGTCGAAAAAAAACAGAAACAGCGTCGCGATCAGACTGAAAGCCGCGATGATTACCCACGCGCTCCAGTTTCCGAAGTAGCTCCAAAGTTCTTTTTTTAAAATTGCAATCATAGTTTTATTTAGGGTTTAGGTAATAGGTGTCAGGAATTAGGCGTTGGGAAATTCACAACTTACCATTCACAATTCACCATTATCTCACTTTTTCTTATTCTTATTTACCAATTTCACCGTCATCATGATTAAAAATACCAGAACGAAAAATCCGGCGATTAATTGCCACCAGTATTCAATAACCTGAGCTTTTAAAATCACAGTGAAAACGACAAGGAACAAAATGAAAGTAGCGATTTCATTTGCCTGTCTCAATTTTATATTGGCGGTTTCTAAAGTATTTCCGTTGAGTTCTTTCAGTTTTAAAACTTTTTTCCAGCACCAGTAATGGTAAACCGCTAAACCGATCAGGAAGGTAAGTTTTAAATGAAACCATGGCATTTTCATCAATCCGAGATTCAGAAAAATCATCGTCAGTCCGCAAACCGTCATGATTACTCCGGCAGGAACGGTGATGATGTTCCAGAGCCTTCGGGCCATAAATGTATATTGTTCTCTGAGGATTTTCTTCTTTCCTTCCGCAAATTCATCGGTATCTTTATAGTACACAAAAATTCTTACGAGATAAAAAATTCCCGCAAAATAGCTTACCATGAAGATAATATGAAGCGCTTTTATTATGGTGTAAAGCATTCTGAAAAATTAATGGCAAATATAATGTTAATGACAAAAATATTTACTAGAAAACAGAATAAATCTTGCTTTTATTCTGTTATGTTCATTATTTTATATTAAAAAGTTGAGGGATTTTCAGGCTTAGTGTTTTTCGAATGAAATACTGTCTACTTTTTTACCATCTTCGTACTTCTTTATGTATTGGAGATTTCCTTTTTCGTTGTAAAATTTCCAGTCTCCGAAGTAATACCAGTGGCGTTCATTTTTAGAGACATCCATTTTAGACTGTCCGCTTTGCATCAGCTTCCCGTTCTGATAGTATATTTTGGTCTTTGTAATGTTCTTTTTTATTTTATCTTTCTGAAAAAGCTGATTATTCAATGTGGTTTTCCAGATCCCGGCTTTTTCACCGTTTTTATATTTTCCGACGGCAATCAATGTTCCTTCATCCGAAGAATATTCTTCCTTCCATTTACCGTGTCGTTTACTTATATTCTTTTCATCTTTGATGTACTGATTCATCTTGGTGTTGCAGGAAGCCAATAATAAAACAATCAGTAAAATGAGGGATATTTTTTGCATAAAAAAACAGAATTTCCGTAAATATAGAAATTCTGTTTTTATTCTACAATTGTAGAGGTATTTTATTTTTAAGAAATTATGCCTAATTCTTTTCCAACTTTTTCAAAAGCAGCAATTGCTTTATTCAGATGTTCTCTCGTATGTGCCGCAGAAAGCTGAACTCTGATTCTCGCTTTTCCTTTCGGAACCACCGGATAGAAGAACCCGATTACGTAGATTCCTTCGTCCATTAACTTTTCAGCCATTTTCTGAGCCAAAGGCGCATCATAAAGCATTACAGGAACAATGGCAGCATCACCATCCGGAATATCGAAACCTTTAGATTTCATTTCCGCTCTGAAATATTCTGCATTTTCCATTACTTTATCGCGAAGAGAAGTATCTTCAGAAATCATGTCCAAAACCTTCAAAGCTGCTCCCACGATTCCCGGAGCCAAAGAATTTGAAAATAAATACGGTCTTGAACGCTGTCTCAGCATATCAATGATCTCTTTTTTACCGGAAGTAAATCCGCCTAAAGCACCGCCCAAAGCTTTTCCAAGCGTAGAAGTAATGATGTCTACTCTCCCCATCACTTCGTTAGCTTCGTGCGTTCCGCGACCTGTTTTCCCAATGAAACCTGTTGCATGAGAATCGTCCACCATTACCAGAGCGTCATATTTGTCGGCAAGATCACAAACTCCTTTCAGATCCGCAACAATTCCGTCCATGGAGAAAACGCCGTCTGTAACGATGATTTTAAAACGGTGATTTTTTTCGGAAGCTGCAATTAACTGAGTTTCCAGATCTTCCATATTGTTGTTTTTGTAACGGTATCTCGCTGCTTTACACAAACGAACACCATCAATAATGGAAGCGTGATTCAGTTCGTCTGAAATAATTGCATCCTCTTCCGTAAATAAAGGTTCAAAAACTCCTCCATTCGCATCAAAACAGGCAGCATACAAAATGGTATCTTCAAGACCTAAAAAGTCTGCAATTTTCTGCTCCAGTTGTTTATGGATATCCTGAGTTCCGCAGATAAAACGAACCGAAGACATTCCGTAACCGTGAGATTCTATCATGTCCTGAGAAGCTTTCATCACTTCAGGATGATTGGATAATCCCAGATAATTGTTGGCACAGAAGTTCAGCAGCTTTTTTCCGTTCGCTTCTATTTCCGCACTTTGCTGAGAAGTGATGATTCTTTCTCTTTTGTAAAGTCCGTCGTTTTCAATATTCTGAAGTTCGTTCTGTAAATTTTCAAGATACTTTTTAGAGATCATTTCTAATAATTTTTAGGATGCGCTAATTTAATAAAATCGCGGTAAAGTAACAGGATTTCTCTTTTTTATTCCAAATGTCTGCAGAAAATCATACTACTTTAACTATTAGTCTATAATTTTGGTAGACTAATTGCTATATTTGCAGAATAAAATCAGAAAATGCGATTATCACCAGTACAAAAAATTGAAAATATATCATCAGAGGATTTTATCAAAACCTATCTAAAGCCTGCAAAGCCAGTAGTCTTAAAGGATTTTGCGGCTCCGGAAAGTCCTGCTTTTAAAAATTGGAATTATGACTATTTTAAAGAAATTGCCGGAGAACATAAAGTGAATATCTATGGAAGTGAAATTGAATCTCTGGACAGAATCGCCAGTAAACCAATCGGACAAAGCACTTTTTCAGAATATCTGGATCTTATAACTTCCTCTCCTACCGAACATCGTCTTTTTTTATTCAATTTATTAAACATTAAACCTGAATTAAAAAATGATATTATTTACAACGATGTTACAAAAGGAAAAATTATAAAATGGCTTCCTTTTATGTTTTTCGGAGGTGAAGGTTCGGTTACACGAAATCATGTGGATATTGATATGTCCCATGTTTTCATTACTCAGTTTCAAGGCATTAAACGAATCTGGCTTTTTCCGTGGGAACAGTCGGATCTGCTGTATAAACTGCCTTATAACTTTCATTCCATCACCAATATTAAAGAGCCAGATTTCAAAGAATTTCCGGGACTGAAATACATAAACGGTTATGAAGCTGTTATAAAACCCGGTGAAACGCTTTACATTCCTTCCGGATGGTGGCATTACATTCAGTATGAAACGGAAGGATATTCTGTTTCTGTAAGGGCTCTGCCTTCAAGCTGGCTGGAAAAATGGCGGGTTTTCAAAAACTTAGTGCTGATCCGGAATTTTGATAATGCGATGCGCAATTTATTCAAAGAAAAGTGGTTCGATTTTAAAGTTAGAAAGGCCATAAGAAAAGCCAATCGCGCGATTAAAAAACAAAAAAACTTTCAGATTTAGTGAATTATTAACCTTAAATATATTACTATGGAACTACTTTATTTAATATTTTCCTCAGAAAGATCTTTATACACCTATTACCCAATTTCATTTAACCATTTTTAAACAAAAACCTTCAGAAAATCTGAAGGTTTTAACTTTATGCTGTAAAAAATTATTTCTTTAAAAACTTCACGTTCTTATCGTTAATTTTAAAAATATACGTTCCCGGAACCAACTCTGAAATGTTGATTGATTTCTCCGGCTGATAAATTCCCTGTCTCACTAATTTACCGTCTGTGAAATAAATCGTAAAATCTGTAGGTTTTGTAATCCCTTTTAAGTTCAGTTCATTTTTAGCAGGATTCGGATATAAAGCAAATTCTTCTTTAATTAAATCTGCTGTTCCCAATGTGTTATCCTGAGTTACCGTAGAATTTCTGTCCAGAATCTGATATTCATAATTAAATTCTACACTTGCCACCGGAAATGTTACCGACTGCGTAAAATACTGGTTGTTGGTCGTATTATTCAACGCAAAATAAGCAACCTGTCCTCCTGTTCCGTTTACTTTGATCGGTAAAGGCATTTCGAAGAAACTTACCGTTGAACTGCTCTGGGTTTGAGATGCTCTGAAAGTAACGGTATTTCCTACCTGCTTCCAACGGATGTCATACGTAGGATACCCCTGTCCGTAAATCCAGTCGTTGAAGAATTCTGTAAAATCCTTTCCGGTAGACGTTAATAAAGATGCATTCAGATCCTGAGTTCTTACATAGTTATAAGCCAAATTAGGTCTGGAATGGTAATCCTGAATTGCCTGATAAAATACGGCATCACCCAAAATCCATTTCAGCATTCTCAGCACATATGCTCCTTTTGAATAAGACAATCTGCTGTTGAAAATGGTTCCTACACTGTTTAGATTGGCATCAGCAACATAAACACTTCCTGTTGGCGAACCTGTAACAAAGTTTTTCTGAGTCAACAGATAATTTAAAAAGTCTGTGCTCGTCATCAGCAGTTTTTCATTGGCCACATGTTCTCCAAAAGTGGCAAAACCTTCATTCAGCCAGATATCATTCCAGGCGCCGCAGGTTACTTTGTCGCCAAACCACTGGTGAGCCAACTCATGGGCAATGAGACCTCCGCTCCATCCCGCCATCGATGACATGGTCTGATGTTCCATTCCTCCACCCGCCTGAAATTCCATATGCCCGTATTTTTCATTTCGGAAAGGATAAGGCCCGAAGTAGGTTTCAAAAGTATTCATCACCGTTTTTGTCCAGTCGATGTTACTCATACTTGTCGTATTGGTAGAAGTTGCAGGAAATATATAATTAATGAACGGAAAAGGAGGATTTCCCATCGTATCCGTAAGTTTCACAAAGTTGGTGATCGAAAGTGCAATTAAATATGCTGCAGTAGGATACTGTGTTCTCCAGAACGTCAGTTTCTGACCATTCCCTAAAATTGTTTCAGACATTGGCTTTCCGTTGGAAGCAACGCTGTATTGTGAAGGTGTGGTAACTTTTATATCTACTCTTTCAATTTTATCATTCAGACTTTGCTTGGTTGGAAACCAGTCCTGCGCTCCATAAGGTTCATTTAAAGTAGATAAAACCGCAGTTCCGCCCTGTGTTCCGTTAAAAAAAGCGTTGTTGGTTGATGAAGGCGCTCCTGAATACGTAACTGTTAAAGAATCCAGAACATTCGCCGCAAGAGCAGACTGAAAGTTAATTTTCAGTTCTTTGGTAGACAACTGCTGAAAAGTAAGCGGCGTTCCGTGATACTGCACTCCGGAAACTGTCATCTGATTATCAAGATCAAAATAAATAGAACTTAAACTCTGGCTGGGTTTAAAATGAGAGGTTACAGAACCCGAAACATTATAAACCGCCGGATTGATGGTAAGATCCAGCCTTTGATATTGAAGATCGTAATTCAGTGTATTAGGATTCACATTTCCTACAGCCATTTTGTGAGCGAAAGATTTCATCTCCTTTTCCACCATCGCTTTTCTTTCGATATTCTCGTTTTGTGCGCTTAATTGCTGAAAAGCCAGAACACTCAAAACTAAAAAGTAAAACTTTTTCATATTCAATTTAAAATAACATATCAAAGATATAAAAAAACCTTTCAATCATTGATTAAAAGGTTTTGATATTCGTTAAATTTTAACAATTTTATAAATCTAAAGCTGGTTCGAGAATTTTTTCCATTCTTTTCTTTACCATATCTACAGAGCCTGCATAATTGTTAACCATTAAAGAGAAAACCAATGTTTTTCCGGTATTTGTTTTCATATATCCGGCTAACGTTTTTACTTTATTCAGCGTTCCTGTTTTTGCAAAAACCTGACCGTTTCCAAGACCGTTGAACATTCTTTTTAACGTTCCGGACTGTCCTCCGATCGGCAATGAATTCAAATACGTTTTGTAATACTTTTCATTCATTAAAGAAGTCAGGAATTTTGCCTGAGCAATCGGCGTAACGTTATTGCTTCTTGAAAGCCCGCTTCCGTCGATATAATTTAAACCAAGCATATCAAATCCTCCGTTTTTAAGATGCTCTGTTACTACTTTTCTTCCGGATTCTGTAGTCTGATCGCCAAGACTCTGGAAACCTACAGTTTTTAACAGCGCTTCAGCCAGACCGTTATCGCTGTGCTGATTGGTATAATAAATAATGTCCGCTAAAGTAGGAGACTTGTACACAGAAACGAGTTTTCTGGCTTCAGGATTGGCATCCGTCATTTTCGGAGTAACCTTTCCGGTTACAGAAATTCCGCTTTTTACGAGAGTAGTTCTGAAAGAGTTGGCAAGAAAAGCAGGTGCATCGGGTAATTTTGTCGTTAAAATTCCGTCGCCTTCATATTTATCTGCATACACCATCTGATTGTTGTACGGAGAAACGTAGAAAAACTTTTTATCGGTTGAAAAATTGTTTCCTTTCTTTACGATCAGTTTTTCATTGGCAGGATTGATCTCTTTGGTTGTTCCCACCGGCAAATAGTAATTATTGTTTTCCAACCACACAACATTTTCCGGAAGCTTCGAAATATTGCCTTTGAAAAGCGCTGTCTGGATAATAATATCTCCATTTACCTTTTTGATTCCCTCACGAGAAAGTCCTTCTTTGAAATCTGTAATAATGTCTCTGTAAGCCCAAGCTCCGCCTTTATTGGTTCCTAAAGAAGGATCTCCGCTTCCGACGATGTAAAGATTTCCGTTTAACACTCCGTTTTCGTCCACTGTTCCTGAATATTCGAGCTGAGTATTCCAACGATAACTTTCGCCCAGCATATTCATTGCTGTTTCGGTAGTTAATAATTTCGTTGTGGAAGCTGGAACCAAAGGAGTATTTTCGTTATACGAAGAGATTACTTTCTTCGTTTTCGGGTCGTACACTACGAAACCCCATGTTGCATTTTTCAGCACAGGATCGGTCATCATAGTGTTTACATTAATGTCTACAAGTTCTTTCGGCGACAAAATAGTTTTTTCCACCATGGAAGTGATGGGAGAAGGTAAGTTTAAACTGCTCTTCTGATTGTCGTAAGCCGGAGAATACAGAACTGTAGAAACGGTAGACTGAGCCAGAAAAAAGCCCGAAGCCAGCACCGCAACACCTGAAATATACTTTCTGAAATTTACCATCTATTTTTCTTTTGCTATAGTTTGGATGGTTTAAAAATCAACGGGTTAAATTGAAATACAAAACACCAAACATATAATCAACGATCAAATGTAGAAAATATTGTTGTATGGCAGTTCAGTAGACTATTATAAAAAGAATATAAAGTTTGTTAAAAATTGTTAAAAATCTACAAAAACGTCTTTTTTGATGCTGTGGTACGCTGTAATTTCATCGAATTCTTTCAGACTTGTTAAAACCCTTTTTTTATACTCATCGTACTTTTTTCCTTTAGGAAGTTTCAGCATGATCTGGAACTGATAGAGATTGTTAAGTCGCGCAATCTGAGCTTTTTCCGGACCCAGAACACAATCTTCGGGAAGATATTTTCTAAGGATGGATCCTAAAAACTGGGAAGCGCGGTTGGCTTTATCCTCTCTCCTGTGCTTCAGTTCTATCATAATCAGCTTTGTAAAAGGCGGATAATGGAATTTCTGGCGTTCCGTTAAAATATATTTATAGATTTTCGCCGGACTATTCATTTTAATTAACTGAAAAACAGAATGATCCGGATTAAAAGTCTGTATTAACACTTTTCCTTTTCCGGAAACTCTTCCCGCTCTTCCGGAAACCTGAGTAATGAGTTGATAAGCTCTTTCTTCTGCTCTGAAATCCTGAACATATAATAAGGAATCCGCTTTCGGAATGGCAACCAGCTCGATGTGATCAAAATCCAGACCTTTTGAGATCATCTGTGTCCCGACAACGATATCGGTCTCCCGATCTTCAATTTTTTCGTATAATTTTTCGTAGGCAAATTTCTTTCTCATGGAATCCACATCCATTCGATCCACTTCATGATCGGGAAATAATTTGGAAACTTCTTCATGGATCTGCTCTACTCCTACTCCTCTTTCGTTCAGGTTTTCGGAATGACATTTTGGGCAAACTTTGGGTTTTGAGGCTCTCTGTCCGCAGTAATGGCATTTCATTTCGTTGGCAGCTTTGTGATACGTCATCACCACATCGCAGTTGGAACAGTAGTTTACGTAACCGCAGGTTTCGCATTCCACAACATTGGCGTAACCGCGACGGTTATGAAGAACAATTGCCTGATTTTTTTGTTCCACCACTTTTTTAATCTCGTCAATCAACTGCAAAGAAAAATTTCCGGATACTTTTTTGGATTCCTGAGCTTCTTTAAAATTAATGAGTTCATACTCAGGAAGATTGACATTCCCAAAGCGTTCTTCCAGAAAAACATATTTCATTTTATCTTTTCTGGCGTTGTAATAGCTTTCCACAGAAGGTGTTGCAGAGCCTAAAATGACTTTTGCCCCATAAAAATTTCCAAAAACCAACGCCGCATCTTTTGCATTGAAATAAGGAGAAACTTCTCTCGGACGGTACGCAGAATCGTGTTCTTCATCCACAATAACCAACCCTACATTCTGAAAAGGTAAAAACAGAGAATTCCGTGTTCCGATTAAAACTTTAATATCATTCTGCCTGATTCTTCTCCAGACTTCCACCCTCTCGAAATCTGTAAGTTTCTGATGGTAAAACCCGAGTTGTCTTCCGTATTTTTTTTCTAATCGTTGAGTAATCTGTTTGGTTAAAGAAATTTCGGGAAGTAAAAAGAGTACATTTTTTCCTTCGCTGATGCATTCTTCGATCTTCTCTAAATAAATATGGGTTTTTCCGGAAGAAGTTACTCCGTGAAGCAGAACATTTTTTCCTTCTTCAAAGGCTTCATCCACTTCATTTTTCGCTTCTTTCTGGGCTTCCGAAAGTTCTTCGATCTCTTCTATTTCACCTTCGTAACTTTCGATACGGTCTTTCTGCATATAATATTCTTCGACCAGATTTTTATCTGCCAAAGCCTTAAAATGCGAACTTCCGAAATATCCGTCTTCAAAAAGTTCTGATTTTTTGATGGGCAGATCAGGATTTTCGGTCTGCTTTTCTAAAATATGGAGAAAAAGGTCTTTCTGCTTTTGCGCTCTTTTTAAGGACAAAAGCATTTCCGTAAGATTTTGACGCTGTAAAACCTCATCACTGATTTTTACGTAGGCAACTTCTTTCGCTCTGTATTTTTCGGCAATTTTCTCATCGATTTCAATGTACTGCAAATCGATTAAAGAATTGACGGTTTTAATGATATCTTTCTTGGGAATAAATGCTTCAATATCAGTCAGATTAATTAACTGCCGTACTTCCAAAGCCTGAATGAGATACATTTCATTGACATCAAGGTTCTCAAAGTCAACTTTTACATTCGGCTTCAGCTTGAGGTAGGTTTCACTTTCAAGTTTTAGGGAAGAAGGAAATGCAAAACGGTAAATTTCTCCCAAACCGCACAAGTAATAGTCCGAAAGCCAGTTCCAGAAGTTAATCTGCTCCTGCGGAACAATCGGCTGATCGTCGAGAAGACTGATGACTTCTTTTGCCACAAAAGTTTCAGATGCATTGTTGTGAAGTTCAAAAACAATTCCCGTATAGATTTTTTTGCCGCCAAAAGGAACCAAAACCCTCATTCCTGTCTGAATTGCGGTTTGCAGTTCTTCGGGAACTTTATAGGTGAAAGATCCTTTTAGGTTTAACGGTAAAACAATCTGGGCGTAATTCAAGGGAAAAATTTAAAGTGTAAAATTAATTTTTTCTTTTGTGAACTGCAATTTTTTGATGGTGTGTTTTTATGGAATACTTTTAAGCGCAATGACGGCTAAGATTTTCTTTAAATGATTATGTATATTTTTCGTTCGCCAAGGCGTTTCACTCAGCAAATGATATGAAATATTTAAAGCTTATTATCAAAAGGAGTTTTGATTCTTTGGGAGCAGAATCTGTGTATAAATAAGAATAAATCTATCCATCAATCCGTAGGATTGATATCTATAATTCTCAATGAATTTTCTAAGATAGCGTTCCTACGGAACGCTGAATATCTTCCGAATATGATGTCTACACAGATAAAACTCTATAGGATTTTCTGCTATTTTACTTAAATAATCCTGAGTTCAGGATAAAAAATAAATTTAGATAATTGATTTATAATACTATAATGATTTATCGCAAAGAAAAACAAAAAATTTTTTTTAATTATTAAAAGCTGGTAAGCTAAACAAAGGCACTTCGTTTATTTAAAAAAGAAAAAAATGGTATTACTTTGATAAGTTTTACGCCTTTGTATATCTTAAAAGCTGAATTCCTGATAATTGAATCTCTTTGTTTAACCTTTAGTTTGTAAAACAATAAATTTAAGAACTAAACGCATTCACAAGAAACAGGGTGAACCAGTTTG
>NZ_JBBCQL010000031.1:0-28372 GCF_037149975.1 Chryseobacterium sp. VD8
TCCGGGCGTACGATGATGAAGCTATCCTGCAGATTCTTCGGTATCAGAAAAACAATAATATGAATAATAATGATACTGCGGCTTATTTCAAAGTAAGCAGAAACTCTGTTGCAAAGTGGAAAAGGCTGTTTCCCAAAATCTGAAAAGCTTCATATTAAGAATTACAGAAATTAACAATTTAAAAAAGCTACTGTAATAATAGGAAATGTTCTTAAATGAATAATGAAAGTTTATTTACAGATGACAAGGTAAGAAGATCATATTTTTTAAGAAATTAATTCTTCATGTTTTGTAAAGATCCAAACCAGAATTTTTTCTAAATGTTATTTCAGTATGACACAAATGTTTATTATAATTATTAATGAAAAGGCTGTTGTAACGACAGCCTTTATTTTTAATTGCATCAGTCTGCTATTCGTAAATTCTTCCCATTTCAAGCAAATCTCCTAGAGTTAGCCAGCTTGCTTCAAACTCTTCATCATTACTTTCATCATCACCGTGGTCTAAGTAACATCTCATGCCACATTCCAAAATAGAATCCGGTTCAAAATTATACCATCGGTTGCCAGTTTCAGAATCGATTCCAAAATGACGCGATTCATCTTCCAGCTGTTTTCCTTTCATTTTATGCAGCTCTGCAATCTGAAATTTTATAACGGCAATTGTATAATCATATTCGCCGCCGGATGAAGAACCTGTCTTTGAATTGATGAATTTTTTTTCGTCTGGCGCTTTTATAATCTTTAACCATTCTGTATCAAATTGTTTCGGCTCCGAATTAAATGCATCCAGTAGAATTTTCGATAATAAATCGGCTGTCAAAGGTTGCTCTTTTAGCTGTTCTGCAATCTTCAATAAAGCCAGAAGATAAGTTTCCATATCTCTTTTTTCGATATTGTTGTTAAGATTGATGCTGTTATAAAATTCGTTGTATGTCATAATTTAATAAAAATGAATTTGCATTAATTTAAGAAGGCTAATATATAAAAACATCTAAATAATCCTTTAATGTTGTGCTATGACCAATTACCTCGTTTATAAGCTCTTTAATTTTCTGTATCAGTTCAGATTCGTTTGTGTTTTCATCGATGTCTATCAGTTTTAATGTAATTTGAGATTCGTCATCTTTTAAATTGATTTTGATAGATCTTCCGTCAAGAATCGTTATTCTTTTGGGAACAGAAGGGTTTCTGTAACACTCTTTTATAAGATTTGTGATCTCAAAAAGCTTTTCTGTTTCGATAATTTTTCCACTCCAGACTTTACCATTGTGATCTTTGAAATATTGTGATTTGGATGCAATAATTAAAAGGGTATAAAAATTTTCGTTTTTCTTGATTTCAATATCAAATTGTCCTGCAAGAGTATGTGTTTCAATCTTAATCATTTATTTTTATAAGCCTCTATTTTTTCGTATAATCTTTTAGCCAAGTATTCATTACCTTCTTTCAGATGTTCATAGATCACTTTGGCTTCTTCAAGGTATTTCTTTTTCTTCGATTCGTTCCAGAAATAGGGTGGAGCATATAAATTACAAATTCTGTCTGCCATTTTAACGGCCCATATTTCTTTGGGCTGTTGCTTTATTCGGTTTAAGCTGTCGATCATTTGATGTTCCTTTTCTAGTTCCGTATTTTTTGTGAGAGCAAGAACACCTTCTTTCACTTCTTTGCCATATTCTTTTTCGAGATCTTCGATTGGGAAATCTGTATCTTCTATGGTGTCATGCAAAAACGCACATTTTATGGCAAGATCAAAATTAAAATCAGGAGTATTTTTAGAAGCATTGATGATTTCAAATACCACACTTCCGATGTGATTGATGTATTCTATTTTTTGGTTTTTGTTTTGTCCGCCATATGTTTGTCCGTTGTGCAGAATGCTTACTTTCTGCCATATATCCTGTAAATCGTCTATTGTAAAGTTGTTGTTCATTTTTTGTGATTTTATTTGATAAACAATATAAATTATAAGCTAGCAAAACTATCCCAGTCAGGTCTACTGATGATTTTCCCATTATGTTCTATATGAAATAAATGATCGAGATATTTTTGATCTGACATGGTGATTTCAACAACAGATTCAATGTTGTACTTTTCAATTTCGATTTCGTATGCATCTTCCCATTCGTCAGATTCCATTTCTAAACCTCTATCTTCTAATGATTTTGTAACTAATGCTTCTATATTTTCTTCGCTTTGTTCGTTGATAATTTCAATAGATTCAATATATTGGTTAACAACTTTTTCAAAATAGTCGTTATCACAAGATTGAGAAGTGCTTATCTCAGTTAAGAGAGTGCCTTTCGGAAATTCAAAAGTCTGGTGTGAACTTTGTAAACAGGCATCATGTATAATTTGAATCATGAACACTGGTTCTGTTGGGATGTGCCCATCATTACTATGCCCATTTTTTATTTTTAATGTACATTTTTTATCTTCCAATGATAATAATTGAACTTTCCAGAGTACTGACATATTTTTACTTTTTAATTTTATAAAATTTTTCTGAATTTGAAATATTTATTCTATCACCAGTTTCAAATAAGTAATTCCGTCATCTCCGATATATTCGGAATTATATACTCTCTTTCCGATAATTGATTGAATGGCGTTCTGAACATCTGCTAATTCTCCTGCTAATTCAAGACTGATATTTTTTGAGCTGTAAAAAGCATCTTCATCAAGAAAATCAGAAACGTGCAGATAAAATTTATCCAAAACATCTTCAAGCGGATATTGAGAATCTTCCTCTTCTTCCAGATCAAAATTTACTGCAAAAACATAGATGTCCTCTTCTGTATTTTTATAGATTTTATCTTCAATAAGTTCATATTTAGAATTTCTGTGTTTCTCCAGATCAATTAGTTGTATGTTTTTCATTTTAATAAGGTTTTTATTTAAGCAACTTCCTCAATAATTTTTCCGAAGAACTTTTCTCTGGCTTCATCAAGATTCATATTTTGATTTTTAATGTTCCACGCGGTTTCAAACAAATCGAATACGCGAGACATTGCGAGAGACCGGACAGGATCTCCGGGAAAACAGAAAAAATGAGCCTCTTCGGACACACTTCTGCCTTTCCCATTTTCCTTTAAAATTACCCAGACCGAAGATTTTGCATCTGCTCCGGAACCTCCAAATTCTTTTTCCAGATTCCATCGCTCATTGTCTGTCGCACCAACCAAAATCCTCTGATGGTCTACTTCAATCCAGTTGATGATAAGATGGGTAAGCGGTTCTTCCATTTTGTATAGTCTTTTAGTCCGGTTAATGAGACTTCCAGTTAAATTTTGTCATTTTATTTGTCAGCTTCTGATCGACAACATCAATGCTTAATTCTTCTTTTTCTTTTGTGAGAATAATCATACAGCCGTTTTCTAATATTCCGTCTTCGTTGAATTCCAGTTCCTTTATTTTAATAGACTGTGTGATGCAGTTGGAATCTGTTTCCTCTTTAAAAGGCTCTCCCGTATGTCCGTAAAAATGATATTGGAAAATTACATTGTCCAGCACTTGTCTTATTTCAGTCATTCCGTAACCGCTTTGGCTGTCGTCTTTGTCGTGAGTAATCAGGACATCAAAAGTATTTTTAGTTTTTAACAATTTTCTGATTTCCTTTCTTTCGTAATCCTGAATAAAGCGCTTTTCGGATCTGTCTTTTCGGTCTCCGATTCTTCCGATTCCAACAAACTGTAAAACTTCATCTTCCGATTCCAATGTTTGTTCTAAACCAGATTTGCAGACGAAAACTCTTCCGTAGATATCGATAGGAAATATGCTTTTGTCAGGATTTTCTTTTTCAAGTTCATCTAAAAAATCGTGGTCTTCATGATTTCCGCGAACGCAGATCATGTTCATATTAAGCTCATTCAAAAATGCCCTGATCTCGGGCTTTTCTTTTGTGAAATCATCATGGAAACCGAGTTCGTCTCTGTCGTATTGTGCGTGTTTTATCGTCGCTTTATCGAGATTTTCGATGTTTGGATAGGCTCCCATATCTCCGCACTGTAAGATAAAATCAATTTTGCAGCCCGTTTCTTTCTGGTACAGATCAACAAGTTTGAAAGGTAACAGAATTTTACCGTGAATGTCTGAGAAAATTGCAATTTTCATATTTGAGTTTGGTTATTTTATTTTCGGGTATCAGTTTTTTAGCCTTTTAGAAACTAATATGGAAAACAAATATATCGAAAACAATTAAAGGAAAAACGTTACATATACGAAAATAACAATTCCAGATATGAAGTCCGGAATTTGATTATTGTTTAATACTTTTTATAAATTTATTTTATTCGTCATTTACTCTCCAAAATATCATTAATGATTTCCAGATGATGGTTCGTGTGTATTTCAAGAAATTTAATTGCCTTTTTCAGTTTTAAATCTCCGAAAAAAGGATGGTTGAAATATTTATTGGGATCAAGGTTTTCCAGTTGTCTGATTTTCGTTTGGGTGAATTGTAAATGCTCCTCCAAAGTCTGCTCATCATAATGTCCCGGAGTGACTACTTTTGGGGATTTCGCGCGACCTCTGGGAATTTTATTCAACGCAAAAACCAGAATTTTCGAAAGCTTAAAGCTCCATTTATAATTTTTGGGATCAGATTTTTCTATGTTTTCAATGATGGCATTAATTGTCAGCAGAATATGTTCTATTTGCCATCCTACAGTCGATTTCGAAATTTCAGGATTTGAAACAGTGTGTTTTGAGATTTTTTCTTCAAGATCATGTAAATATTTCGGCAGTTTATTCATCATTCAACCTTTTATTTTTTAGTTGTAAATTCTGATGACTTCTCCGTTTCCTTTTCCGTTTACGCTTCTTACATAACCGTTGATGACTTTTTTCATCGGAATAGGGTTGTGTCCCGGAAAATAATCTCTGTATTTTTCATAAGCGTCTTCCACCATTCCGGAAGATACAACGTTCAGTCTGATTCCGTTTTCCAGTTCCAGCGCTGCCGCCTGTACAAAGCTGTGGATTCCACCGTTCACCATTGCTGCACTTGCAGTCTGAACAACAGGATCATCCGCTAAAATTCCTGTAGATAATGTTATAGAACCATTGGAATTCAGATAATCTTTTCCGATACGCACAAGGTTGACCTGCCCCATCAGTTTACTTTTCAGTCCGATATAATAATCTTCTTCGGTAAGGTCTTTGAAATCTGCCCATTTTGCTTCACCGGCAATACAGATGATGGCATCCAGTTTTCCTGTTTTTTTGAACATTTCGTTAATGGAATCGCTGTCTGCAATATCCACCGTTACATCTCCTGAGTTTCTTCCGGCAATTACCACTTCGTTGTTCTCTTTAAAATGCGCTGCTACTGTTTTTCCGATGGTTCCGTTACCGCCAATGATGAGTATTTTCATGCTGTGATGTTTATTGATGATGAATAATTTCCTGAAATTTCAGATATAATCAAAGGTACGGAAAGTATTTTACCAAAAAGAGTGCAAAATTTGAGTTTTTTATGATTGAATTTTTATAATTGAATGTTGCAAATAACAAATACATCATATCATATTTATAAGTCATCGACGGTAATAATCAGTTTATTTTTCTTCTGCTGAATATTCACCATTTTTCCTTTTCCGAAACCCAGTTCATCAAGCCATTTTCCTCTGAGCCTTATTTCCGGAACGATGATGAGTTGATTGCTGCTTTTCTGAAATCTTGAATGGATTTTAAGTTTTCTTGAATTCATCATTGTCGTATTTTTATATGACAAATGTATAAAAAATTTTCTATTTGTCAACTTTTTGTATGACAATTTTGTAAGCGAATTAGCTGACATTTGAATTATGACCAGAGAACAGCTAAAGACAGAATTGGGTAAAAGAATTATTAGGCTTCGCGAACAGAAAGGGTGGAGCCAGTCGGATTTTGCCCGTGCCTGTAATAAAGACCGACAGGCAATTGAAAAATTGGAAAACGGAAAAGTAAATCCTACACTTTATACTTTGCTGGAATTGGCTATTGCTTTAGAAGTTTCTTTGTCTGAACTGGTGGATTTAAAATGATATATTATTTCACCCGATGTCGCGGATTACAAATCCGCGACATCGGGTTATCAGGATTTAGATCTCTGATATTTTTGTTTCAGTATTTCTATACTTTTCTTTTAAGGTGTTAATTCTCTGTTCAAAGTACTTATGATTCTCTTCAATTTCTCCGGGGTAAAAATTCAGCCAGCGATTATGCTCTCTATACGCTTTCTGTCCATCAATAAGTTGTTGTTTTCTTTTGGATTCGTTGGGTACTAAAATATTGTCGATGATTAATTCGTACGGCTTTAACATTTCAGACAGGGTATCAAAGTCTTCCAGATTCGATCCTGTGTTGTAAATTACAATATTATTTTCCGAACTGATAATTACTTTAGAAAGGTATTCAAGTTTATTCAGCTCTGAATCTTTTGAAGGATCATAATTATTTTTTTGAAGAACATCGGAAAAATCCACAATTTTAAAATTAGCAAATTCAGAATTTCTTATATCAGATTCGTCAATCCTATACGTTAAAATTACTTTTATTTTCTTTTCTGGTTTTGATAAAATTTGTTTGAAATTCATAGTCCTGTTTTTTTTGTTTTACTAAAAATATAAAGCAATTTTCACAAATGTTTCATTTCGGTCCGTTATTATTTCCAAAATTCCCACCATTTCTTTGGGGTTCTGATTTCAGATTCTGGCTTCGTTGTATTTTCAGCCTTATTTACAGAAGAAATTTCCACTGCCTTCAGATAAATATTTTTATACTCTTCATCCGTTAATTCATCCACCACATATTGTTTCTCATAAATTTGGTTTTGGTTATTTGTTTTTACATTTTTCTGGCTGTACAGGAGGAAGCTGTAAAAATACCTGAACTTCCTGCCTATACAAACCAAGGGTATATGATAAATTGTGTTTTATCTCTAAATAAGCAAATTTTTGTCCATTTAATGATTTTATTTTTCATCAGAAGATATAAGATTGTTCTAATCAATTATTTGTTCTACAAATGTAATAAAAATATTTTTATATTACCGAATTCGGTAATGGTAATTTATACTAATAATTTCAATTTGCACAAAAGAGTGCAGTTATGAATGAATTTAAGACTGATGAAATCAAAAAACTGGTTTCAGAAAAAATAAAAGAAATAAAAGGAGAGATTCCTTATTCTAAGATTTCTGAAAAATGCAATATTACAGCGGCAAGAATTAGTGATGTTGCCAATAACAAAATCGATTGTCAGCTCAGTACTTTCATTGAAATTGCTACCGGATTAAGAATACATCCAAAAGAATTATTTGATATTATTTTTGATTTTGAAGAGTATTATTCTGGACTAGATAAAGTCTGAGAACAGTTGGAAACTTTCTAAATCACCACGTTATATTTACAATGGAATGGATAGAATTGAATTTCGGATAGCTTTTGGGAAAAGAATTGAAAAATTTAGAAAAGAATCAGGATTAAGCTATCGGGAATTAGCTCAAAAATGTGATGTCGACCATAGTAATATCAGCAAAATTGAAAAAGGAGAAGTTGATGTTAGAATTTCTACCATACAGGAATTAGCGAAAGGTTTAGAAATACATCCGCAAGAATTGTTTGATTTTGAAGTGGGGTAGAAGTTTTTAGCTAATAGAATAACGGTTTCGGGCTTTGCGTTCGGGTGGGTTTCGGAGCACAAAACTGTCAACCAGCACTGAACTTGATACGAAGAACAAAGCTCCAAGTTTGCACGTTACCCCGCCTGACGCAAAACCCGTGTTATCGGCTGCTTTTCCATCATCTATTTGTATTTCCATTAATCTTTAATATTGTCTAACAAAGTCAAATTGTTTTGCAGGTGTGGAGCCGGGTTGTTTAATTTCTTTAAGATTTGCACTTGTATCTTTAATGATAATTATTCCGTTCCACAAACCTTGCAAATTCTTTCCGTCTATTCGTTTGATGTCAATGTATGAAGGATTTGCTCCCCTTACTAAAATTTGAGAACGGATAGTATTTTGGTAACCTAAAAATGTAAGAACTTCATTGTCATTTGGTCGGTATATTTTATAAATACCATTTTCTTTTTTTATTTCCATAGTCTTCACGATTGTTTGACCACTTTGTGTTCTCTCTGTCCAAATACAATTCATTTTTGTGATTTCCAATTTAAACCTTTTAATTGGGTCTGAACTTTCCCAAACACCTGAGAGAAAGTCTGATTGATTGTTTGATGACAGAAATTTATCAACATATTTCCAAGGTCGGTCTGTCAATTCTCTGACTGGAATTGTTAATCCTAAACTTTTTGTAACTTCAGTCGCAAAGGTTATGCAGTCATTTTCAATTATCTGATAGTCATTTCTGCCCTCCCAAGTATTTTTTATCGCAAAGGATTTATCATAATCAGCTTTGTCAACTTGAATAATCAACCTAATTAGGTCTTGGGTTAAACTACCCTTATAAAACTCGTCTGCAATCTCTCCTGGAACTTTTGAGAAAAATGCTTTAAAAATAGCTGACCCGTCAGCACTACTACTACCGCTATTTTTAGAATATAGTCCAAATGCTCCTTCAATAATTGATTGTTGTGCTGCTGCATCCTCCTTGCCCCAAACAATGAAAGCGTGACCAGTTACAGAGTTATTTCGTCCGCATAAAACAACAAAATATTTACTTTGGTCAGATTTAGAGGTGAGGTCTAATGTCTTTACATTTTGTCCGAACGCCTGAATAGCCAGAAAAAATAAGATTAAGTTTGAGAGTATTTTTTTCATTGTTATTTTATTTAAGTCTGTTAATATTTATATTGTCGGTTGTGCTGTGTTAAAGTTGCCGATAACGGTTCGGGTCTTTTTTCTTTGCCATATTTTTTTTTAAACGTTAATAAAATTTTCCCAAGTCAAATTAGACCACGATAAACTGTCAATGGGTGGAATTGGCGGAATCGGAGGAATTGCAGGAATAGGTGGGATAGGAGGAATTTGTGGAATGGGTGGTATTGGTCCGTTTGTCGCGCCTTGGATAAATGCAATTGCGTTTCCGTTTCTATCTCTAAAAAATCCATTACTAAACCGTCCTAAATGCCTGCTTCCATAAGTAAATACTGAATTGTTATTTATGAATGCCAAAACTTGTCTGCCAGATAAGTGATAAATAAAATTGTTATTTATCCAAGCAATTGTCCGTCCGTGTCTGTCGTAAATTGGTGTCATATCATTGTCGTTTTAAAGTTGCACATAACGGTTTGGCGCTTGGCGCAGTGGCGGATTTCGGAGCACAAAACTGTCAATACACCACAAAAGTTGATGCGAGGTAGTATGTTCAATTAACCACGTCACCCGCCATTGAGCCAAACGCCTGTTAGCAGCCGTTATTTTCTTATTTCAATTGTTTTATTTATAGTCAAACTTGTATGTTCAATTATTGGTTTAAAGAATTTTGACAAATCCGATTGCTTTCCGGAAACAAAAAGTATGCAGTTGTTGTCGATTGTCGTTACTTGAATTATATGTTCAGAAAAATCAACTCCATTTACATTTAGGTTTGTCAAATAGTTTACAGCATCAAAGCTTTCAAAAAGAATACTCATTTCTATCATAAGATTTACATGGTCGCTTTGAAAATTCTTTTTGCCGACATGATATTTAGGTTTTCTGTTGATATCAGGATACTTCTTCAATAGCTCTTTGTTTATTAGACCTGCAAATTCTGACAGCTTATTAAGTGAATCAATAAGATAGTCATGTTCTATTTTCATTTGTTGTCCAAGTTTATAACCATAGTTTGGAAATTTTGTCACATATTCCAAATCAGTCACTCCGTTACGGTGAACAAAGAGATGTCTTCTAATATGAATTTCTTCAATGTCATTGAAGTTTACGCCAAGATTTTTAATGTCAACATCAAACATTTTTTTATAATACTTATCTATTTCCTTTAAGCCACCACTTGTCAGATTCCTAAAGTCTTTGGTGATTAAATCCGAATGAATTTTGTTCATGCTAGAAAGACTTAGTAAATAGTTTTTCTGGAAGGTAACAGGCTCGCTTACTTTAAATGGTGTTATGTCCCGTTCAAATATTTCAAGAATTACGTCAGTCAGGTAAACTTCTAATGCTGTGATTGTTGAAATCAGAATTAGTTGTCTTAGTTTAAAAGGGTATGCGTGTTGTAGTCTTTGATATAAAGCTGTTGGACTATGTTCTACTGAGTTAACTGAAGTCTTTAAAGTTGGATTAACTGTTCCACCACTTTTTAAATCCTTACCAAGTTTGATAGTTTCTGTCTGATATAGGTGATAAGTTATGTCATAGATTTGTCTGGAATCCTTGATATTGCTCTTTAACTTATTATATGATTCGAATCCTCTCATGTCGATATATAATGGCTGCCAACTCTCTAATTTACGCATTGTATCAAATTCACATTTATAACATGCGTCCATTCATTTTATAATGAACTCAATAATATTGGTTAAATTACTGATTTAAAGCTTTTAAAGTTTGTTTTTTTGAGGTTTTATTTTTTTTGTATGGGTGAAGTTTTATATATTTGATGAAAACTTAACCATGGAAATTATTTCACTTGTAGATTCTTACAAAGAGAAATTAATTATTCAAAGATACAGTTCATCGTCTGTAAAAAACTATTCAAGTGCTCTTCAGAATTTTTTGAGTATGGCTTCTCAAAAGTATACAGATCCGCTTGATATTCCTTTAGAAGATGTTGAAAAATTTATCTTTTGGAAAATTAATAAACATCATATTTCTGCATCGCATCAAAGCATTATTCTTTCTAGTATTGCTAAATTTTACAAATTATTATTTGGTAAGGATATCAATCTTAAACATCTGTATCCTAAAAGAAGAGAAACAAAGCTGCCTAAATTTCTTACCTGCAACGAAGTAAAAAATATCCTTGAATGTACCGAGAATATAAAGCATAAAGCTCTCCTTACTACAATTTATTCGTGTGGTCTGAGATTAAGTGAAGTTCTGGAACTGAAAATATCGGATATAAAATCTCAGGAATCTGTTCTTTTAATCAGGAAGGGAAAAGGAAAGAAGGACAGATTTGTAAATCTTTCTCCCAAATTGCTGGAATTATTGAGAACATACTTTAAAATATATCAGCCGAAAACGTATGTGTTTGAAGGTCAAAATACAGAGCAATATTCAAAAAGAAGTGTGCAACAGGTATTGAAAAACTCATTGAAAAAGGCAAACGTCAGTTCTCCCGCAACCGTTCATACATTGCGCCATTCTTATGCAATGCATCTTTTAGAAAATGGTACAGATATCAGAATAATTAAAGAACTTTTAGGGCATAATGATATTAAAACCACAGAAATTTACACCTATATTACAGATATCTCCAAAAGTAAAGTCAAAAGTCCTTTAGATTATTTGTAAAAAACACTTCACAAAAGCAGTATAATTATCGCGATGTCACGGATTTGTAATTTTCATGTTGTAAATCACGGATTGCAAATCCGCGCTATCGGGTTTAATAAGTTGATTTATACTCTTCTCTGGGTGGAATTTCTTTCCATTTTTTATTTTTATATTGATAGACTTTATATTTATTATCTTGAAATTCTCCCGATTCGTCTTGATTATACTTGAATCTAACAATAACAATTTTATCTTTTACATTTTCAAAAGAAATAAATATAGATTGATAATTTTCTGCTTTCCCCTGAATTTTTCTTAAGATTAACTCACTTTTTTCTTCTTTGTTAGAAAAGTAATAAAATGGTAAGATATCTTCAGTTTTACTTCCATTCGGGTTTTTATATTTTTCAATAAACAATCCTTTAGATTCATTCTTTGCTGTTAGTATTATATCTTTAGAATTGTCATAATAATACGGTTTAATTTTTTCTTCAAAAGTCTGGTAAGGTTTATCGTCAGTTATAAAACTATCCACGTAACCCAAATAAGGAATCAAATTAATATTGTATTTCCTCACGATGTATTTTATTGTTTTCTCTGTCCAAAAATGAGTTTGGTTATATGCGGGGCATATGGTCTTGTAAGCACAAAAATGAATGGACAATAGATCGTCATCGATATAATGATCACAATAGCCATTATAATAGAAAATTATATTTTTACTTTTTAAATTTTTAAACCCTATATCTTTAATGATTTTCTTATTGAGTTTTGAATAGTCTGAATTTTTAAAATTTGTAATTAACTCATTACTCAATTTCATCTTATTATCATATACAGCTGTTGCTAAAGAATCTCTAATTTTAACTCTATTAATGTCTTGACATTTAAAATTAGATAAAAAAATCAATAAAAATATCAAATATATTTTTTTCATTCTTTCATTTAAAATATTTTCTCCCGATGTGGCAGATTTGCAAGCTGTAACTTTAATTTCCATATTGTAAAATCAGGGATTGCAAATCCGTGCTATCGGGTTAAACTTTCTAGGGACATAATTTTATATTATTACAGCTAACGGTTTGGGTATTGCCAAAGGCGGGGATTTTTAGCACCAAGGTTCAATAGAATAACGAAAGTTGAAACTTTCACAAATGCCCAATCAAAGCCACTCAGCCTTAGCTATTGGCAATACTTTTTAATGGCAGTTTTATTCCATTCCTAAATACTCTAATTCTTTGTCAATTAATAATTCTATATTGAAATAATATTCTTCATTTATTTGCTTTGAAACTGCTATTTGAAGCTCATATTCATTAGAATTATTCAATTCTAGATAAATTCTATTGTCTAAATAATTAGACTCGCTATTTTTCCAGTCAAAATTATTTAAAGAAATATGTCCTCCGTTAATTGATGTTAATTCTAAATAATCAGCTGTAAAATTTAAATTCCTGTTTAAATCAATAAAGGCATAAATATTAAAATCTAAAAAATCCATCTTACTCAAAATGTTATACATTTCCGTATCATATACAAAGCTGACGCTTCCCTTTATTTTATATTTACTTTTATCAAAAACATTATTTAGTCCCTCATAAAGTTGCTTTGAAGCATTAGCAACACCTCCATTTAATCTTATATAATCTTCATCAAATTTTAATTTAATTCCGGAAGGTCTTATTTGGTTACTACCTTTAGGAACAAAATTAGCACTTGCTGAAAATGTTACTCCATTACTTTTATATGAAAATGTTGCGTTTGGAATAAGGTTGGTATCTATTAAATTATCTACAAGAGTTACCAACTCGTCATTTCTCAGATTAATTAGTCGTTGTGTTTTGATCGTTTCAAAAATCTCAATTAGTTCTTTCTTCATTTGCAAGAAGTCCTCCGTTATTGAAGGTACAACTGTCGCACTTAGTTTGGACTGTTCTATTTCTAGCGAGTAGTACAAATAATTTACTCTTTCACTCTTCTCTAATTTATTTGAAAATGAAAACCTTTGTGCACTTGGAGCTATCTCAAACAAATTTAGTAACTTATCATAGTCCGAAAGATAAAAAGTTGAATTGAAGTGGTGAAAGTTAATTTCGAACATTGAATTAAGTTTATCTATAAGCTCAGGCGTTTTCAAAATAAATCGGTAATAAAAAGACTTCTTATCACCCATACATAAAGAATCATTGATTAATTTAATATCTTTAAATAATTGAGAAAGAGGAATGTTTTTTTCTTTGAGTCCATATACCCTGTGTGTAGTTCCCATTTTTTTCTAATTGCTGCTAACGTTCCGGTGCTTGCCAAAGTTACTGGCTTCGGAAACGATTATTTTCTGTTAAAGATAAAGTTTCTTGTGTAATGTATACGAGATTTACTACAAAATTCGCAATCTTTCCAAAAGCCTGTTTATATATTACCGAAGGCGGAGATTTTTAGGACAAAAGTCCAATCGAAGTCGTTCGTTCACCCAATGTCTCGGATTTGTAATTTCCATATTATAAAATCACGGATTACAAATCCGCGCTATCGGAGCAATAAAAATATCAAATATATTTTTTTCATTCTTTCATTTAAAATATACTCCCGATGTCGCAGATTTGCAATCTGTAACTTTAATTTCCATATTGTAAAATCGCGAAACCGGGCTATAAATTATCTGCGACAAACTGTTGGCAATAGTCTTTTATTTGTTGTCTTACTTTTCTAAACTCCTCTTTAATCTCTTCTTCTTTTCCGGTAACCTTTGCCGGATCTGGAAAGTTTTGATGAAATTTTTTTGCCTTGCTCGGAAAATAGGGACAACGTTCTTTTGCGTTGTCACAAACTGTAATTACAAAATCAAACTCAATGTCGGAATATTCTTTAATGTTGTTTGAAGTGTGTTTTGAAATATCAATGTTATCTTCCTGCATTGTGGCAACAGCTTTGGGGTTCACCCCGTGTGTTTCAACCCCAGCACTGTAAATATCTGCTTTATTATTTGCAAAATACCTCAGATATCCTTCTGCAATTTGGCTTCTGCAGCTATTGCCGGTGCAAAGCACCAAAATTTTCTTTCTGTTTGTCATACGAATAACCAAATGATGTTTATGATGAAAAATTTCGGATCAAAACCGAATATGAGCTGTAGCACAATAACCGAAGTTGTTATAATAATTGGCTTTTTGTGTTTTATGAAAAAAGATTTCATCAGCAGCAAACATTTTTGTCGGAACTTACAGTGTCATCAACATTGGCGTTACAGCCGCAATTATTTTTAACGTTTTCCGATGAAACGGTACAGCAAGCCGATTGCGTTGTGAGGTCAGATAAATTTACTTTTTGTTTTTCCTGCGGAATACCACATTTGTCATTTGCCAGACAAGCCGTTGTTTTGTTTTGCAAAATAAAATTTACCCCGTCAAAAGCCAGCCCGTATTTTCCGATTGTATTGCTTTGATATTCAACTTCAATTTCAGCATCTTCAATGTTTAATTGCTTTTCCGAAAGCTCGATGATGTTTAAAAGCTTTATGGGTTTCAAACGATGTTCGAGGTCGTTTGCATTCCACAACTGAAAGTTTACCATTTTTTCTTGGCGTATTGTTCCGCCACAATCGATGAAGTTTTTAGTAACCATTCCGATTTCGGTAACGTGAAAATGTTCAGGAACGAAAGCTCCGTTTTCCAATTTAAACGTAACATTGTCTAATGTAGGCAAAAGTGCTTTTACTTGTGATAATTTCATTTTTATTTGTTTTTAGTTCAACAGCAGTTGTTTTTCTTGTTAGATAGTTTTATTGAAATGTTGGCGAAATAATTTTGCAGCTTCTCGATAGCTTCTTCTTCAATACAATAACAGATTGAATTTCCCTCAATGCTGCCTTTTATCAGCCCTGCATTTTTGAGTTCTTTCAGGTGTTGTGAAACGGTAGGCTGTGCAAGTGGCAGTTCGTTTACAATATCACCACAAATACAAGTATCAACTTTCATTAAATATTCTATAATTGCCACCCTTGCAGGATGCCCCAACGCTTTTAAAAGTGTTGCAACCGTATTTTGCTTATCTGTAAAATGGTCTGTTTTAGTTGCTCCCATTTTTTTTCTTTAATTTTATATTGCAATATTACGATATAGGTTTTAAACTTACAAACTTTTATTTTCTTTCTTGTAAGAATAAAAACAACCTATGTCATAATCTGTAACTTTAATTTCTATATTGTAAAATCACGAATTACAAATGCGTGCTATCGTCATCTCCGTTAGTTCCAAACAAGGTTGTTTTACATTTCCGGAGTACTCCGGAGGTCTTGCGCAACTTGCGGGAAACTAAATACGGTCGCAGGAGATTGCAAACAAGGTTGTTTTACATTTCCGGAGTACTCCGGAAGTCTTGCGCAACTTGCTGGAAAGCAAATACGGTTGCAGGAGATTATAAACAAGGTTGTTTTAGATTTCCGGAGTACTCCGGAGGTCTTGCGCAACTTGCGGGAAACCAAATACGGTCGCAGGAGATTACAAACAGGGTTGTTTTATATTTCCGGAGTACTCCGGAGGTCTTGCGCAACTTGCGGGAAACCAAATACGGTCGCAGGAGATTACAAACAAGGTTGTTTTAAACTTCCGGAGTACTCCGGAGGTCTTGCGCAACTTGCGGGAAACCAAATGCAGTTGCAGGAGTTTACAAACAGGGTTGTTTTACATTTCCTGCAAACGCAGGAAGTCTCGCGCAATCTGCGGGAAATCAAATGCAGTTGCAGGAGTTTACAAACAGGGTTGTTTTACATTTCCTGCAAACGCAGGAAGTCTCGCGCAGTCTGCGGGAAACGAAATGCATTTTTCAGATTATACTATTTCGCAACAGTAATGGTGAGCTTCTTTTTCTTTTGCTGGATGTGTATAGTTTTTCCTTTTCCGAAACCCAGTTCATCAAGCCATTTTCCTCTGAGTATTATTTCCGGAACGATAATAAGTTGATTGCTGCTTTTCTGAAATCTTGAATGGATTTTAAGTTTTCTTGAATTCATCATGGTGTTTTTGTTATCTGATAAATTTGGTTTTTGGTTATTTGTTTTTACATTTTTCTGGCTGTACAGGAGGAAGCTGTAAAAATACCTGAACTTCCTGCCTATACAAACCAAGGGTATATGATAAATTGTGTTTTTTTATCTCTAAATAAGCAGTTAATTTTATATTGAACTTTATTCCTTTTATTCGACAAATATAGTATAATTTTTGAAAATGGTAATATATTACCATGGAATATTTGATTGAATTTCCAAAATTGCTATTAATTATAAAAATAATGGATAGCAAAGATGTTTTAAAGTTGTATATGAAGAGTTTTTCTGAACATCTGAAAGAGATTAGGAAGGAGAAATACAATTCTATGGACGCTGTTGCTCAAAATTCCGTTTTCGACTCCAGTAATTATAATAAGTTTGAAAACGGTAAAGGAAATCCAACCATTGAAACTATTCTTAAAATGGCTTCAGCCTTTAAAATTCCGCCAAAAGAATTATTCGATTTTGACTTTGATATAGAAAAATATAAAATTGATGAATAAATTCTGAGAACAGTTGGAAACTTTCTAAATCACCACGTTATATTTACAATGGAATGGATAGAATTGAATTTCGGATAGCTTTTGGGAAAAGAATTGAAAAATTTAGAAAAAAATTGGGATTAAGCTATCGGGAATTAGCTCAAAAATGTGATGTCGACCATAGTAATATCAGCAAAATTGAAAAAGGAGAAGTTGATGTTAGAATTTCTACCATACAGGAATTAGCGAAAGGCTTAGAAGTACATCCGCAAGAATTGTTTGATTTTGAAGTGGGGTAGAATTTTTGAGGGGAGGAAGAGTTTTTTTAGCTAATAGAATAACGCTTTTGGGTTTGGCGAAGGTGAGGCTAGAAGGGACTAAAGCTCAAATTTAGTACAAATACTAATAAAAATACAAATGTTCAGTCTATCACTAAAGCCCGCTTTTGGCAATACCCTTGTTGGGCGTTCGTTCATTTATTCTCTTCAATTAGTTTTATTACATAATCCATTTGTCTGTCAAATTTTGTTTTTAAGTCATTTGGTTTTATTTGTATTTCAATATCTGGTTTTATTCCTTTTGGGTCATATTGAAAATTGGGTGTCTTCATTTTGTATTGAAAAGTGGGTATCCAAACTAATGTTTTTGAGTAAGGCAAAACAAAGGCTTGCCCACCTGAATTACTATAATTACTTCCTTGCGAATATTCACCGTAAAATTTTCCAATTTTATATTCTCTCATTAGTGCTAATAAATGTCCTGTGGTTGAAAAACATCCGCCATTAATTAGAACACTTATTTTACCTTTATAATAATTTGGTTTGTTCTGCTGTTGTTCAAACCACCAATAATCCGCAGCATCTGTTGCTGTATAGCAATTCAGTTCGTATTTTTGTTTTGTTTCGTTCAAATTTATTTCCTCAATATTTTCAGGATATTGAGCAAAGTGTTTCCATTCTTTTACCGTATTATATTTTGCTCCCACATAGTCAAAATAGTAAAATGTTTTATCTGTAAGGTATGAAAAAAGGTAGTTTGCCATTTCTGCTGCTCCACCACTATTATCTCGTAAATCAATTATTAAATTTCTAGTTTTTAAACTTTCTAACTGTATAAAAAAATCATCTAATTGTTTTTCTGCAATTTTTCTATCTTTTTCATTATAGCCATTTTCAAATGAATGAAATTTTAGAATTGCCAAATTATTAGTTCTAAATTCAGTTGTTAAAGGTTCAATTTTTTCAGAAATGTTTTGGGTATGGGTTTCAAAAGTTATTCCGTTGAATTTTTGTTTTTTCTTATGATTATTTTGGTCTAAATATTCTATTTCAAATTGGTTGGTTTGATTTAAAACAAAATAGTAAAAAGGGAAGTTTTTGAATCGAGTATTCAATCCTGTTTCATTTCTGCCTTCAAGGTGAATAAATTTTTCAATCTCTTTCACTACAGATTTTATCTCTTTTCCATTTATTTTTAAGACTTGCAAACCAATAAAATCTTTGTTGGTATCTGTGGTTTTACCTAAATAATAATTGTCATTAATCTTATAAATACTGAATGGAAATACTAATCTTTCTTTAAGCAAAGAAATAATTTGAGCTCTATCAACTGCTGTATGTCCGTCTTTAATTTTTGCCATTAAAGTTGCTGTCAATTTGTAATATTCAATAATAGATAAATCTGTTTTGATGCTCTTTTTTAATGATAAATAAGTTTTGTTAAATTCATTTTTTGTACAGAACATAAACTGTCCTGGATGGATAGTATTTGTTAAATTATAAAGTTCAGAAAATTCAACAAGGATGCTGTCTTTTTTCAATGTTTTATCAAACAATAGATTTTCTGTCTTTGTGTTTTGTGCAAAAACAGAATTAATTATAAAAAATAGTAAAGGCAGTAATAATTTTAAATTCATCGTTTTTTTTCTTTATAATACGGTCTTTTTTGAATGACATCTGGTTTTTTATTCTCCCCATTCTACTGGGTCAAATGGTTCAAAATCTCTTTCCACAAAAGGTTCTGTCAAAATGCCTGTCGAACATAACCAAGTTATCATTTCGTCTAATGTTTTTCCAATTTTGTAAATTTTTTCGCTATGTCTTGGTAAAATATAATAGTAGCTTTTATAAAGTATGAGTTCATCCCCGTCAAATGTGTCGCCAACCCGTACTGAATTTAATACTTCATCTTTTGTCAAAATGTCTTTCCCCTCGTCCCAAAACCAATACTCCGTTATTCTGTTTTTCCATTTTGATAATGTATTCATAATCCTTTTTGGTAAGTACATTCTTATATAGGTTCCACCAAGAATTCCATTACCAAATGTCAAAACATAATCTTTATAATCGTCATCAAATTCGATAGCTAAAGTTTTTTCACATAGTTCGATTTCTTGTTCTGTAGCTAAAAACAGGTCTGTTTTATTGGTATTATAATTTGGTATAATTCTGTAATTTTCAAAATTCATATTTGTCAGCTATATTTTTATTTGTTTACTTTATTAAATTCTGTAACATAGTCAAAACCAAGACCGATGTCCGATGTCGCGGATTTGTAATCCGTGATTTTAATTTTCATATTCTGAAAGTATAGGTTGCAAATTTTTTTTGCGAAAGATGTTCTTGGTAAATAAATGTCACGGATTACAAATCCGCGACATCTGAACTTTCATCTTCAACAAATCAATTCTAACTCCCATAATTTTCTTTCAGCTTTCTCATTAAAAGTCTCACGCCCTGTTGTGTATCCGGATTAAAAGAGTTGGTGAAAATAATATATGCTTTGTGCTTTAGTCTGTCGATATGAACAAGGCTGTAATACGTTCCTGCTGTACCGGAATGGGTAGAAAGTTCCTTTCCGTTCTCGTAAATATTAAACCATCCGATCGAATAATTCGGAATTCCTTTGTGGATAAAAGTATACGTTTTGGCTTTCAGGTAATTATTTTTTCCTTCAAGCCCCTGAATATTAAGCTGAATGAATTTAATGTAATCTTTCAGTTTTATATTGATGTCTCCCGAAGGTTCTGTGTAATCCAGATGATAATCAAATATGGAAGGAACAGGCTGTAGTTTGCCATCTTCCGTAAAATGTCCCCAAGTATCTTTCTGCTTCTGATTTTCCGGCCACGATAATTGTACGTTTAATTTTAAATCTTTGTTAAAGACCTGATCAACCAGTTGTTCCCAACTTTTACCGGTTACTTTTTCTACCATTAAAGTCGCTAAAGTATATCCTGCATTGGAGTAGACAAAAGGATGCTGTTCGTTTGTTTTTGCAGGTTCTAACGTCAGTACAAACTCTCCGAACTGTTTTCTTTTTTCCTGATGAGTTATTTTAAAATCCGGAATTTTAGGATCATCTTCTCCCTGAAACGGCTGAATTCCTGCTTGGTGAGAAAGGAGATCCTGTAACGTAATATTGGCATATTCGGGTTTGCTTTTCGGCTTCCATTCGGGAAATAAATCGAAAAATTTAGTCGTCCATTTTAATTTTCCGTTTTCAACATATTTGGCAATGATAAATGCAGTCATAGCTTTGGTATTGGAACCGATATGAAATCTGTCGTTTAAAGTTGCCGTGTCCGGAAGATCAACGGCGTGTTTTCCTAATGCCGCGATTTCCAGTGTAGATTTGCTGTCGATAACCGCGTAGCTTACTTCCGGAATATGATAAGCTTTCCGGATTGAATCCGCAAAATGAACGGTTTTCTGACCAAAACAGATAATTGACAGTATTAAGAACAGGAGGGAGGTTATTTTTTTCATCGGTTTTTTGCTGTAACATCATTATATTTTTGTAACACGCAGGCAAATTTTAACACTTTGGAAATCTATTCTTTTTCATTGTTTTCAATTTCGTCTTTTTGTTCTGATATTTTTTGTCCACAATATGGACAAAATTTATGAAGTTTTTCTAATTGGCTGAAACAAGTGCTGCACAGGATTACCTTATCAAAAACCTGTTTAATTTTGTTTGTAGTTCGAACTGTGTATGCAGTTGGAATTTCTTTTAAGAAACTCGATTCATTTCCCTTTTGAGTAATTAAAAAAAGCTTTTCTTTGGCTCTGGTAATAGCAACATAAAATAGACGTCTTTCTTCTTCCATAAGCAGATCGTGATTTGCTTGTTTTATCACTTGGAAAATCCTGTCTTCAAGCCAAATATCCGGAAAGCCACCATTGCCTTCCGTTAAACCAATAATGAAAACAACTTTTGCTTCAAGTCCTTTGGATGCATGTATTGTCTTACTCTGAACACGAATATTTTCATTTTTAAATCTGAAAAAATAAGGCGTAAACATCTTACTTCGTCTGTACAGAAATAAAATTTCATCATTGTTTATCCCGTCTTCTAACAGCTCTTTTACTTTATCTGTACAAAATTGCAGATTTTCATCTTCTGTATTTCCTGCGAAAACAACGATCTTATGTTCGGATTTTTTTGATGCCTGAACGTCTTTTTCTACCTTAAATTTGTTGTGTTTAATAACTTCGTTGCTTGCACCAACAATATTTTGTGTGCTACGATAATTTAGATTGAGTTTTATTGTTTTTGCATTTGCAAAGTGTTTTTCAAATTCTACAATATAGCTCACATTTGATCCTCTGAAACCGTAAATGCTCTGCCAATCATCACCAACGCAGAATAACTGGGTATTGTCGGTAAGTAATAATTTAATAAGCTCTACTTGTAAATTGTTTACGTCTTGAAATTCATCAACCAAGATATATTGAAATTTTCCTTTGTATTTGTTTGCTATATCTTCGTGATTTTGAAACAATGAAGCTGTTCGTGAAATTAAATCGTTAAAGTCAAGGTAAGATTTGTTTGTACAATAATGAATATATTTTTTCACAATGGGAATTGCCAACTCATAAAAAAAGCGTACACGTTCGTGTTGATCTTTCCCAGCGTTTTCTGAAACTTTATCTATGCAGATGTTTTCAACTTTTATCATATCCGTAATTCTTAAGATTTGTAGAATAAAATCTTTCACGTTTTCATGATAGCCATTAAATTCTTCTTTAAAGTTTATGGAAATATTTTGGTGATAATCTGATGGTAAACGATTTTTAACAATTTTGTCGAGCGTGTGATTGAACAAAGCAGAATCTTTTGTCATACTTTCAAAAGTCCTGATTAGCAAAAGATTCCCTATTTTAAACTGTTCTTCTTTATCTTTTGTTGAGTAACTTTTATTGCTAACGTGCTCAAGGTAAAGATTTGCATTCGGGATATAAAAATCAGGAGTAAAAGTAAAATCTTTAATGTTTAGCAAAGGTTCATATTCGAATTTTATGCTGTGGCGATAAAACCAATCTGCAATAAATTGTTCTGATTTCGAACGTACTTTTGTTCCGTTAAGTGTAGTAAAATATTTTCCGTCTTTGGGTATATATTTAGGATCTATTTGTTTTAAATGGATTTTGTCTATGATATAATCCAGAATATAGCGTTTTAGCTTTAACAGGTATTCTGTGTTTTCACATTCGTCTATCAGTAATTTATGCATTACTTCAAAAGCCGTTTCGGGAGCAATGTGTTTTGAAAGTTCACTCTCGTCGTCGCGCTTTTCGTCTCCTATTATTTTGAATTTGTTATCAAACTCATTTACACCATAATTACGTAAAACACTGTAACAGAAGCTATGAAAAGTTTTAATTGTAAGTCCGTCGATCCAGGTGTATTTCTTCTGTTGTAAAAATCTTTCTTTTTCTTTGTCTGCAATACTTTTTTGCTTGTCAAAAAGTTGTTTCTCGTATTCACCACTTTCGTCTGCAGAAATGATAAGCCGGTCAATCATCTCATTTGTTGCGTTTTTTGTAAAAGTAATCGCAAGAATACCGGAAGGATTCACATTTTTTTCTTCAATTAAGTAAATGAGTTTTTGCAAAAGTGTTTTGGTCTTTCCTGAACCTGCTCCTGCAAGAACTAAAAGTCTCTTATCTTCGCTAATAACTGCATCTTGCTGTTTCTCATTTAAAGCACTTAAATTTGTTTTCACTTTTTTGTTTTTAGTTTTTTATTGATTATCGCCTTATTTATAACGGTTCTTTATATTCCCGAACTTCAAGCGAACTGCAATAGTTTAAATATAGTAAAAAAGTTTAATAAAATCGGTATAGTGTATTTGTAATCGGATTAATTTCAGGATTTATAGTAAAGTGAAAAATATTCTGATATTAGTTTTTAGGTATTTTTACGAACGAGGTTCTTGGGTAGGGAAATGTCACAGATTTCAAATCCGCTGCATCTTTTTAAATATTAATAAAAGTTATTCTCTTTTTCTGCTAATGATTTCTTCAAGTCCGGGTTTACAGGTTAATAAATGCCATCCGCCAAAAACAATAAATATTCTGTCGTTGCTGTCTAATAATTTATCAACGGTACTTAGTAAAAACTGGTCGCGTATTTCTTTGGATTTTCTTCCGATTTCCTGAAATTTCCCCACTGGTTCAAAGGGATTCGTAGGTTCAAGTTCCAAAATGTCGAAAGGACGTTTCAACAGCTGCTCATAACCGGATTTATAGAAACTGAACTTTTGTTCGGACTTGGATAATGCTACACCGCCTTTTTTAATGATATAGTTTTCTATAAATGTATTGTATCTTTTTTCTATTTCGCGGAGGTCTGTAATGTGCTGTCCTTTAAGTCCCCACATAAGGCGTTCTGTAATGATGTACGCCAAGAATTCTTTTTTAGAATAGCTTTTAAGTAATTCTTTAAACTCGAAGGAAACTGGCGGATCTCCGTCAACTGTTTTTATTTTTAGACTGTCACTAAGTATTTTAGTTAATCCAATTTCGCCATCTTTTAATAAGGCATCCTGTTTAGAAGTATAAATTTTCTTTGAGATGTCGCCTCCTTCATTAATGGCAATATTGGGTATGAAAGCAAAAAATTTCTGCTCAATTTTTGTAAACATTGGATTTTCAATATCCGAATCGTCTGTGAGATGAGCTACACCGCAAAACACCACTGTTTTTTTACCGTTTGTAAATTCCAGAATATACGGATTGAAAGGAAGTTGTTTGTTAGAATCCAGCTTTATGTCGAGATAACTTGTTGTAGGATAAGCAGGCGCAACATCGTTACCTATTTTTTTATTGAGGTTTGAAGCGCTGCAACTTACAAGCAACACAGAAATAAAAATGCAGATCAAGGGATGTTTCATAGTGATTTTAGTTCATTGCGGCTGACTTTCAAATTTACACATTCGTAGATTGTATGCATACACAAACCATTGTTTTTCTTCACGTTTTTTAGAAAGTTAATAATTTTGTAGATATTGCGATGATTTATAATTTGTCCACCGTAATGATAATTTTGTTTTTCTTCTGCTGAATATTCACCATTTTTCCTTCTCCGAAGCCTATTTCATCAAGCCATTTTCCTCTGAGGCGGATTTCCGGAACGATGATGAGTTGGTTGCTGCTTTTCTGAAATCTTGAATAAATTTTAAGTTTTCTTGAATTCGTCATGGTGTTTTTGTTATCTGATAAATTTGGTTTTTGGTTATTTGTTTTTACATTTTTCTGGCTGTACAGGAGGAAGTTTTAAAAATGCCTGAACTTCCTGCCTATACAAACCAAGGGTATATGATGAATTGTGTTTTTAATCTCTAAATAAGCAATTTTTTACGCCATATTTCAATTTTCTTTTGTTGTCTTGTATACTAAAAATTACCAGTTTTCGAATCGAGATTCTGAGCAATGGCTTTTTATATTCTTTGAAGTAAAGGTATTTTTAGCTTAACTTGTTTTACAAATATAAAACAATTCTTGAAATATGTACTATAGTACATAATTTTTTTTAATGTTTTTCATTCACTTTGACTTATGAATGAATCATTAGACGAAATAGAAAGATTTGTTATAAAACGTATAAAAGAAATACGTGAAAAAAAAGGTATTACTCAAGAAGAGTTATCTCTTTCGATTGGTAAGAACATAGGATTCATTTCACAAATTGAGGCACCTTCTAAAAAAGCTAAATATAACTTAATTCATTTAAATTTAATCGCCATTGCATTAGGTTGTTCTATTAAAGATTTCTTTCCCAATGAACCAATTAAAGAGAAGAAATACGATATTAAAGAAATTAAAACGAATAAGTCCTGATGAAGTTTGAAACTTTTAAAAAGTCTAAAATTTATCCCATGTATAAATGGGAGATTGAAGAATTAAAATTCCAAATTGTAAGCTTATTCAATTGCATAGGTTAAAGAGAAGTCTTTCACAGTTCCAACTTGGAAATGAACTTAATCTATCAAGTAATCATGTTGGTAGAATTGAGCGTGCCGAAACTAATCCAACAATAGAAAACCTAGTTAAATTCTGCAACTTTTTTGAAATTGATATGTTATTTTTATTTGCGAAGCTAACTGATAAAGAATTAAAAAATATTGAAAGTGAGATTGAATATCTGCAAAAAGAATTTAAAAATAAAAATAAAACAAAATCCTAACGAGAGTTGGGATTTCTTTATTATTCCAATAATATTTATTTTTATAAATGCAATTTAATTGAAAACATAGTATTAATGGATTTTCACAAAGACCTGCAAATCTTGATAGGAAAGCGTATTTCTGAAATTAGAATGAAAAATAACCAAACTCAACAAGATTTGGAATTTTTAACAGGTATTGATTCGGCAGAAGTAAGTAAATATGAAAAAGGAAAAAGAAATCTAACTTTGAAAACTATGATAAAGTTTGCCGTAGCATTACAAATTCATCCAAAAGAATTATTTGATTTTGACTTTGATATAGAAAAGTATAAAATTGATGAGTAAACCTCGATATCGCGGATTTGCAATCCGTAGTTTTAATTTTTATATTGTAAAAGCGTAGATTGGAAATTTTTACGAATGAGGTTTTTTGATAGGGAATGTCACGGATTATAAATCCGCGACATCTGAGTCATATACTATTGAGCATCGTATTTTATTGGTTTATTCTTTTATCTTCGTCCGTATCTAATGGACTTTTATAATTATTTTCCTTCAGCCATTTTTCATAAATACTTATATCTTGACCATTTAACAATATTGCATACTCAATTCCCAAAATAATACAAATAAAAATTATATATTTTTCTTCATAATAAATGAGGTCATATTCATTTAAGATTTGATAGGACTTTTCTTCTTTTTGAGAAGTAAACATTTCTGTTTCTTCATAAACCTTTCTTGTATAATATTCCCAATATTGCCCTTTTCCGTAGCGAACATATTCACGAAGAACATCTAAACCCTTATCGTTAACAAATTCTAAATTCCAGTTATCAACTTTCTTAACTTTTTGTGCTAGTGCTTCTATCGCAATTTTGCCAAGTAATCTTGATAAAAGTAAATGCTTTTTTGGTGGTCTATTTTGAATTGGAATTTTAAAATTTGTAAGCTCTCCACTTAATATCTTTTCAAAAATTTCTTTTTTTTCTACAACAATTTGTAAACTTTTTCCTTCACTCTCCAAAATTTCAACCTTACCAAATTTTAAATTACCAAAAAATCCAACTTCGTTGGGAATCTTTTTCTTTTTGTTAGGAATGTAATTTCTATTTCTTAAACTTCTAAAATAAGGTAAGTCTAATACTTCTCTCTCTATTTTGGTTGAAAAATAGTTGTTACAAGCATCACAGACAATGCCTTTTTCAAGAATGTGATTATCATTACCTAAAGATTGCGGAATTATATGCTCTACGCTTTTGGAATTATCTGAATTTTTCTTACAAAATATGCAATTCATTTGTTATTACTAAGTTTATGAAGGATAGTACTGTTTTTCTAGAAATTGATTAAGCCGTAATTTCATAGCTTATTACCTTAAAGTGGTGGTGGAGATGGTGGAACTATCGGGTTTAACCTTGGAATATTTGTTCTAAATTTTTGCAGTAGAGCTTCATCAATCTTTTCTTTATTTTTATCTACGATTACATGTAGCATTTCGTTGATATCTTCGTCTTCACTAATCCAAAATATTTGATTATTTTCTAAGCTACTTGATATTATTTGATTAATTTGTTCAGTTGAAAATATATCGAATTTATAAAGTTTTTGTAGAATATTTCTCGCACTATAAAAGCTGCCAGCACTTTCTAATTTGTCAACTAATAGATCTTTTTCTAGTTCCGTAGCTAGTTTAATATCTGGAAATATATCTTTGAAAAAGTCTGATAATGTTTTATAAAATTTAATTGTACTGCCTTTTTTCTTATTCCATTCTTTAGCCAAAAATGTATTGAATTTTGAATTTTCAATTTCACAAAAATAGTCTTTGTCATCGGCAATAAAATACAGATCATTTCCATATTCAATTGTTTTTAATAAAGATTCCCAATTTAAAGCATCCCCATATGATTTATTTTTTCCTGGGGGATTACCCAAATCATATCTTAATTTAGAATCATCAACTAATTGTTTAGTAGTATTTATTATATTAGATTTTGAAAATAATAAGCTAATTACTTTATCTGCTTTAAGATTTTCACTTTCAATAGCTAACATAATATTTTTTAATAACTTTTGTTTCTCATGATTAAAATCTTTAATTAACTTTTTTAAATTTTCATATTCTTTATATTCCTTGCAAAATTGTGGAAATTGAATATCAAGTTTTGATGAGTTAAAAGTTTTTAGTGCATCTGCAAGCTTAGTATCTCGATTTCTTTGAAATTCATTGATTACCTGCTTAGGAAGGTGTAATTCTAACTTATCATTGTCTAGTAGAACTTGTAGTTTATTTAATTCTTCTAAATCATCATTAGAGTAATGGTAAAATTTTAAATATACGTTAGTGTCAATAAAGAGATGTATTGTCATTATATCGTTTTTGTACAATTAGTTTTAGCTAAATTAAAAACTTTAAATTATATGATCTTTACGGAAAACCATATTTCATTTTAAAATAACAAAAAACCGCTCTACAAAAGCAGAACGGTTTAATTTATTTATAGCAGTTAAGACTACATCATTCCCGGCATTCCGCCACCCATTGGCATAGCCGGTTCGTCTTTTTTCACTTCTGTGATTACACATTCTGTTGTTAAAAGCATTCCTGAAACAGAAGCTGCATTTTCAAGGGCAACTCTTGTTACTTTTGTAGGATCGATGATCCCTGCTTCAAGCATGTTTACATACTCGTCTGTTTTAGCATTGTACCCGAAATCTCCGCTTCCTTCTGCTACTTTAGCAACGATTACAGAACCTTCTCCACCTGCGTTGGCAACGATTTGTCTCAATGGCTCTTCGATTGCTCTTTTCACGATCTTGATCCCTGTGTTTTCGTCTGCATTTGCACCGGAAAGGCTTTCAAGAGAAGCGATCGCTCTTACCAAAGCAACACCACCACCTGCAACAATACCTTCTTCTACAGCAGCTCTTGTTGCGTGAAGCGCATCGTCCACTCTGTCTTTTTTCTCCTTCATTTCCACTTCAGAAGCAGCACCTACGTAAAGTA